>JAVYNU010000002.1:0-98805 GCA_038735125.1 Ignisphaera sp. | reverse complement strand
ATTCACAGAACTACAAAAATATGTTGCAGAGAGGCTTGGGGTGGAGGTGGGGAGATACATACACATAGCAGACTCGTACCACGTATACGAAAGAGACTGGAAATGGTTTAAAACATTCGTAGAACAGATAAACAGCGGAGAATCGAGAAAAAGATGGAAAACAACAGAAGAATACATGAAAATGACACAAGCAGTAAAACAGTAGATCACTAGATCCACATAAAGCTAACAGTTTTGTGGGAATAAGACCTCAAGAACCCATAAGTTCAACTCTAAATAGCATGAAATACCTCTACTCCTAATTCTGTCTTCACTTAATTAAGCATTATTTAAAACTTATGCTTAGTCTTTTGAGAAATCTTATACCATCATCTAACACCTATAAAGTGGACAAAGCCTAGTTAAGTATACAAACAATCTTGCCAAAATAATGTAATAAATTTCAATAAAGTTTGTAGTAGGATTTGCTAGCTAGTTCGTTAATGTAGAAAGAACTTTAGGACTTCCTTTGACCTGTAACTCATTTAGTATCAATTGTTTTTAGCTAATTATATTGTATAAATAACATTTTTAATGAGGATATAGTGAAAACAGCTGAATAATAACAAAAATAGTATGAGCCCTCAATAATGTAAATCAATAATTTACATTATCGCAGTTCCTGTACTTTTATCGAATATATGTATTTTGTTTAAATTAAACTTGATGTATATATCACTTCCCATATCCGCCTTTATAACTCCTAAATACTTCACCTTAATAATATGTTCACCGATTTTTATATCTATAATGGTTTCTGACCCCAGTGGTTCCAATACATATATTTTCCCTTTTATTGCATTTTCATCTGTTGCACTAGTTATTGAAATGTCCTCAGGTCTTATACCAACTACAATTTCAGTTCCCGTCAAGATTTTTTTACTTAGTTCAGCACCTAGATTGTGTGGCAGTTTCATGGAAAATCCCTCTCCTTCTATAAGGTACTCGTTATTTGATTGTTTAAATATTGCATCTATAAAGTTCATTGGAGGAGATCCAATGAAACCCCCTACAAATATTGTTCTAGGGTTATTATAGATCTCTTCAGGTGTACCTATTTGCTCTATCATCCCTTTGTTCATAACAACTGCTCTGTCCGCCATAGTCATTGCTTCCACTTGATCATGGGTAACATAGATAGTTGTTATTCCTACTTCTTTTTGTAGTCTCTTAAGTTCAGCCCTCATTTGTACCCTCAAAAGTGCATCCAAATTACTCAAAGGTTCGTCCATGAGCCATACCCTCGGATTTCTTACAAGAGCTCTTGCAAGAGCTACACGCTGTTGTTGGCCCCCAGATAATTGATGTGGATGCCTATCAAGCAGATCCTCAATTCTAAGTAGTTTTGCTATTTCTTTTATCCTCTTGTCTATCTCAGATTTAGAATATCTTCTTAACTTTAAAGGAAAGGCAATAATGTCGTACACTTTCATATGAGGATATAAAGCATAATTTTGAAAAACCATAGCCACATCTCTATCCTTGGGGGGCAGATCAGTAACATCCTCACCATCAATATATACCCTACCAGTATCAGGAGTTTCGAGACCTGCGATAATTCTTAGAAGAGTTGTTTTTCCACATCCTGAGGGCCCTAACAATACAAGAAATTCCTTATCATATACTTTAAAAGATGCATTGCAAACAGCTACGGTTTTTCCAAATCTTTTAGATATGTTTACTAGCTCCAAATGCGCCATTTATCTCACCATCCGCACAATAAGTATTTACATGCATTGGTTAAAAATTTTGCTCTAGATGCCTTTATCATCTTTTTATACCTGATAGTGTAAATGCTTCGACAATCCATTTTTGGGTGAACACATATAGTATTACTATCGGCAGTATGTATACGAGTGTAGAGGCGGCAAGTGCACCTAGATGAGGCAACATCTCACCTCCACCACCATATACGTATCTCACTGTTGCAACAACCAATGGTAAGGTGAATTTATCTTTGCTATTAATAGCTATTAGGGGCCATAGGAAGTAGTTCCAAGACCATAGGAAATTCATTACTGTGGCTACGCCAATGGCTGGTTTTATTAGTGGAAAGATTATTCTAAAGAATATCTGATAGTCATTGGCGCCATCAACTCTTGCAGCATCTATGTAATCCCTAGGAATTTGCATGATATAGCTTCGTGTGAAGAATATGGTCCAAGCTCCTACCAGATTAGGTGCTATTATAGCAAATAAATTGTCGATAAGCCCTAGTTTAATTATTAAGTAGTACCACGGCACAACAAGCATAGCTTCTGGCAAAATATATTTCAATATGATTGCCACAAATAGTACCTCCTTCAGTTTATATCGGTGTATAACGAAGGAGAATCCTGCCATTGTTGAGAAAAGTAACGCCGATGATGTAACACCAAATGATACGACTAGGCTATTGAATAGAGCTTTACCAACATCGGCTCCAAATTTTGCTATAATTTCAAATCCTTCCAATGTTGGATTTTCTGGAACGAAAGTTGGAGGAACTTTATAGGCTTCTCCATATGATTTAAACGCTGTTATCACTAGAAAGTATAGCGGTATTACTATGGAGAGTATGGTGAAAATCATTACCACATTTGCAAATATGTTAAACGTGTTAATGGATTTTCTTCCGCTTCTTATAGCACCTTTACTTCTCTCGTTACTTACATAACTACCACTTTTCATATCCACGATACCACCTGAGCTGTAATATTGTGATACCTAGTACAAGCAAAACAGAAAAAACCGATACTGCACATGCATAACCTGCATTACCTTTCTCAAACGCTTCCAGATATATGTACAGTCCGAGCAATAGAGTGGCTGTTCCTGGCCCTCCCTTTGTGAGCACATATATCGAGTTAAAGACAAACCAAGACATCATGACTATTGATGCTGTCACAAACACTATGATGGGTCTTAACAGTGGAATTACAACTCTTGTATAGATTTGCCAATCACTTGCGCCATCAACTCTTGCAGCATCTATGTAATCCCTAGGGATACTCTTGAGGCCTGCATAGATAACAAGAGCACTAAAGCCTGTGTTCTTCCATATAGAGTATAGTATCACCATAGGCAATGCCATAGCCGGATCGTAGAACCACGCGGAGGTCGGCAATCTAAGCAGAGACAATATATAGTTTACATAACCACTAGGACCGGGCCCGAACATTATTAGCCACATGGTGGCGGCGGCAACATCTGGCAAAACATAGGGTAACAACATTAAATATCTGGTTACTTTCGAAAGACGTGTATCCCTACTATATACAGATATAGCTAAAATGAGACCTAGAGCAACTGAACCCGCGACTACAGTGACTACGAATATCAAAGTTAGGGTTAGCGATTTCCAGAATAATGCAGTATTAAACATTTTATCATAATTCTTTAGCCCTATCCATTGTGGTTCACCAGTCAAACCCCATTTTGTGAAGCTAAAGTATATGAGTAGTCCCAGTGAATAATAGTGAAATATTGAAAAAACAATTAATGTTGGAAGAAGGAATGGAAGAGCTTTTAAAAAATCATTTTTCTTTAGAGCTTTTTTGGTGATCATTCTTATTCCCTTATCCCCATTTACTTGCAGGCATTTTTAGCCTCATTTGCAATATCTAATATTCTGCTTGCTAACTCATTTAGACCGTCATCTAGACTAGTCTCCTTCAGGTATATTCGTGCTAGGATTTGGCCTGCCTCAGTAAGTATCGTCCCTATATTTGGATGTAATACTCTAGAGTAACCTGATTTAGCTATCTCAATTAGTTGCTGGAATACTGGTTGATCAAATGGTGGTTCGTTGGCTAGATCCTTCCAGGGTGGGAACATGTATATTTCATTGTATAGCTTCTCCCTAACCTCCTTATGTGTTGCTAGCCAGCATAGGAATTGAAATGCCCACTGCTGTTTCTCTGGCGGGCTTTTTGCATTAACACTTACCAAGTGTCCATCGAAAAGTGTTCTCGGAGATATAGTTTCGTTTGCCACTGGTATCGGGCAGAAGTGAACCCCTATGATTCTTCCTGTTTGCGGGTCTTTGAATCTGCCTGGGTTAATGGATAGAAGTGCATTTACTATCTCTGCTGGTTCTCTAGGAACAATTATAGAATCTTGCTCATTTGCAAATCCGGTGACATCGCCTGGAAAACCCGGGTCATAGATCTTGTACTTGTAGATTACATCTAGGTATAGCTTCTGGGTAAGTTCTTTAGCTAATGCAGAGTTTACATCTGTTACCCAACTTCCGTTCTTGCATGTGAGGACATATCCTCCAGTTGCAAAGAGTAGCGTAAACCACTTATCAGAGATTCCCCCTACATTACCTCCTACACGTACAAAGAGACCCGATCTTACGAGATTTCCTTTTTCATCGTATTTTGTGAGCTTCTTTGCCACATCTATTAGCTCATCCCATGTTTTGGGACACCAATCCTTGGGTATGCCAGCTTCTTCAAGATGATACTCGTTTACGGCCAGCACCTTGGGTCCAACAGCTCTAAGACTTGGAAATCCATACATTCTAATCTTTCCGTCAGGTCCCCAGAGATACAGCATCCTATCAAAAGGTTGTAGCACTAATTGATTAATTATTGCTTGGAGATATGGAGGCATTTCAGCGAGATATCCATCATAAGCCAATACAGCCATGTATGGCTCGTCAACCATTATGATGTCTGGCCCTTGACCTGCGCCAGTTGATTGCTCAACTTTCATTACAAACTCTAAATTAGAGAGCTCTGGAAATACTGTGAACTCTATTTTTACATTAGGATGCTCTTGCTCCCAAAGATTTATAACCTCTTTAATTTTCTCATCTGTAAGTGTTATAGCTTGCCATTTCCAGAACTTTAATGTTATTGGTGTTGATGGTTCTGGAAGTGATGGACAAGCAAGCATGGGTGTTGTAGTTGTAAGAGGGGAAGTTGTTGCAGGAATAGTAGAAGTAGAGATAGGAGCAGTTACAGTCCCAGTTGCGATCGTTGCTGTAACAGTAAAGGCAACAGTAGTAGCAGTTTTTATAGTGGTGGTAACAGTAGTAGTGACAGTGGTAGTAACGGTTTTACTGGGGGCAACAAAGTACATGGCACTACCAACAATAATAGCGGTCAGGACAACAGCTACTATTAGCGAAAGAGATTGTCGCATCTTTTCACCTATCTATGTCAGAGTGCATGCCATTAGGCGACTATAAAAGTTTTTGTATTAAATACATTGTATAATGCTATATCTTATCTCACTAATTAATAAATGTATAAATGTATGAAATAGGTTCTCACATCTCTTATTTCAAAGCCATAGTATCAGAATTTAATTTCGTTATGCAACAAAATTCATAAATTTATAGGATTTATATGAAGTAGTATACAAAAATGTTATAGAGGATATGAGGAGGGTACACTAGGAGGGTCTATAGACTTTCAACAACTGCCTATTCACAATACGTGTGTAACATAAGCTGGAATGTCTCTTGCTGACCTTTGACTGAGGGATTATTTGCGATATCCAATGTGGCCATGCATTACTGTGCCAAGCTGTTTATTGTGATCAGCTTTCTTGGCCCCAGTTGAGATAGTGAAGTAGAAGCAGTTTTAACAGCTTTCTCTACAGCTTTCTCTATATCCAGTTCTCTGAGTAGCATGTATATGAAGACAGCTGAGAACATGTCTCCAGCGCCTATAGGATCCAAGACAACTGTTTGTGGAGATTCTATTTTCTTTGGTTCTGTCCGTGGGTAGCTGTAGATCTCGGCTCCTCTGCTCCCCAGTGTTATTATTAGATGTTTTATTCCGTGGTCATAGAATGTTTTTGGGATGTCAAACCCTTTTCTGGAGAACAACTCAGCTTTATCCTCGTTTAGGATTACTATTGGGCTTTGTCTAAACACTAGTAAGACTTCTTCGAGGAAATACTGAATAGCCTCCATGTTGGGTCTATATACAATGAGCTTCTCCCCACCAATTTCTCTAATGAGCTTTACATATAAGTTGTTTATGCCCTCCCCCAAATAAACTGCTTTAGCTCTTCTACATGCCTCAACTATCTTCTCAGACAATTCTGTTACAACTGGTGGTCTACCTCTATCATATCTACATTCAATCTTTATCTTGTCACCATGAACAATACTGCAAATAGATGGTTCTGCATTCTCATCGAATATGGATAAACTTATATCCACCCCTTCCCTAGCAATGCTATAGGCTGATTGAAGTCCTATGACATCTGTTGAGAACCTTGATACAAAGCCTGTTTTTAGCCCAAGTCTAGATAAAGCTACAGCGACATTAGCTCCCGATCCTCCAAAAAATATTTTATAGCTATGGGTTATATACACATCGAGAGCATTTGAGCCAAAGACGATGACATCAAAATCTTTGTACCGAGGTTTTACAAGGAATGATCTAACAATATCCGCAATATCTATATAGCTATTTTGGGGGATAGAGAATTTTGATGCAAAACTTGTGATCTTCTCTATAAATTCTCTAACTATCTCTGTTAGATATATCTTTACAGTATCTCTATCAAGTTCTTGGGGGTCTCTGAACAGTAGATTGTACCATTTGCCGAGTTCGGTAAGTCTATAGCATTTTACCTTGACCCTTCTCTTACCCCTCTTCTCAACCCTATACTTTTCTGAAAGGATACTCAATGAAGCAAGCTTTTTTAAAATAGCTATAACAGTCTTGTTAGAGTGCATCCTAAGGCTCTTTACTATATCGCTTTGACATAGATCTTCATCCCATTTAAACAATCTAAGAACGTCTATGGTTATCTTAGATGAGAAAAGAGTTGATAGAAATAAGGCCCTTTTATCCACATCTATTGGCATAAAGACTATGAAAGGCCAAAAGTTGTTCTCTTTATTGCTCATGGCCTATTCCTCGCTGTGTAGTTTTCTTGCCTAGCAAAGCTTAAGTTTTCTTGTGTAGCATGCTACACAGGGATAAAGAATGTCGTTGAAAGAAGGTTTAGGTGCGAGATATAGGGCATCGCTTATAGTGGCCTTTGCAGGTATTGGCGCTGCAATATACTACATATTGTTGTGGCTACCAGGCATACCTGTAATTGGGTTGCCAAATATAAGGATGGAGATTGGTGCTTCACTATCACCTGTATTCGGAATTGTTCTAGGGCCTTACATAGGGTTTTTGGCTGTACTCATAGGGAATGCTATAAAGACCTTTGTTCCTACGCCAAACATTTATGGGGTTCCATTTTTGCTTGCAGCACCCTTATCAGCTTTTGGTGCTGGAATGCTTGTGAAGAAGAGGTGGGTTGAGGTATCCATAGTCATGCTAGCAATGCTTATAGCATCAATATTTACACCGCCATTCTATCCTGTGACGGAGTATTGGTACGTATATCTAGTGGCATTTTACGACAAAATTGCTGCATTAATTCTCACACCAATCTTAATGATAATTGTGAATAGGATTAGCAAAAAGCAAAACACATTCCTATTTTACATAGCTCTATACATTACGATGTTCATTAGTAGAGAGCTTGACAAGGCTTTTGGCTGCTTCATATTTGCACTACCACAGGTGTATAGAGATATATTTGGCATCACCAAAGTCTCTAAAGTGAGGAGCCTGTATCTTGTGAGCCCAATGTTCTACCTAGTGGAGTATGTCCTAGAGGCTATAGTGGCGTTTGTCGTGGCCATACCGCTTATAAAGGCTCTAACTAGAGTGCCAGGACTATCCGAAATTCTGCACATAAGGTATTTGAGGGAGTGGCAAGGCAGTAGAAAGTGATAGGGTGTGGCCATAGAGGTTAGAAACCTAACATATTTTTACCCAAACTTAGATACCCCAGCTTTGCAAGACATAAACTTTAAAATTGATTATGGAGAGTTTGCTATCATAACAGGCCCGTCTGGTGGGGGCAAGTCAACACTTTGCAAAATCTTGACAGGTTTAATACCTGGGATTTATGGTGGGAGGCTTAGTGGAGAGGTATATATTGATGGAATCAACGTAATCGAGAAGGGGGTTAGAGGGGTTATAGGCAGGGTCGGTGTTGTTCTACAGGTTCCCGAAAACCAGATTGCTAATTTGCTTGTAGAAGAGGAGCTTACTTTCGGACTTGAGAATCTTTTGTATGACCCTAGAGTAATTAGGGAGAGGATATATGAGGTTTCAAAAAATCTTGAAATTCAACATCTACTGAACAGGACAACATATACCTTGTCTGGTGGAGAGGCCCAGAAGGTGGTTATCGGCAGTGTTCTCGTCTACAAGCCGAAGATTCTGATATTAGATGAGCCACTGGCACACATAGACCCCACTAGCGTAGAGAATCTGCTTTCCATTCTCACTAGAGTCAATCGAGAAAATGGCATAACTGTTGTGGTTATTGAGCATAGATTATCGGAGTTGCTTGGATATGCAACAAGAGTAATCGTTTTGAATAAGAAGATAATTTTTGATGGCAGAGCCAAGGACAGTATACAATATCTCATTGAATCTGGTGTAGAGGTACCCCCTGTCACAGAGCTTGCTATTAGTATTGGTGTGAAACCCATTTTCTCTGTAGAGGATGCTGCCAAAGTCTTAGGTAGATACTTAACTCAAGGAGTATGTAAGTGCAGAAATGTTGATACTAGTAGAAATGCAGTAGGATCTGAAGGCAAAGAGGTTGCAATATCGTTAGACAATGTTTGGTATGCTTATTCAGGTAACAAATATGTTTTAAGGGGTATTAATCTGAATATCTACAGGGGGGAGATGCTTGCTATTGTAGGCCCCAACGGCTCTGGAAAAACAACTCTCATAAAGCACTTCAACGGTCTTTTGAAGCCTGTGAGAGGCTATGTGAAGGTTTTTGGCAAAGACACGAAGATGTATAGTGTGGCTGAGCTGGCTAGACATGTTGGCATAGTGTTTCAGAACCCACTTCACCAATTCTTTGAGGAGGCAGCAATAAAGGAGATAATGTTTACTCTGAGGAACATGGGAGTAGAATGTTCAGAAGATAAAGCGATGAAAATCCTTGACATGTTTAAACTGAGGCACGTCGCTTATAAATCTCCATATGAACTCTCTGTTGGCGAGCAAAGAAGACTAGCTATAGCAAGTATCGTTGCCTACGAACCAGACGTTATTGTATTAGACGAACCCACAGCAGGTATAGACTATGCGCTCAAGATGGAGCTCCTAGAAATAATTAGTAGACTTCGGGAAAAGAACAAAACGATAGTTGTAGTCACACATGACATGGAGTTCTTGTCTAAAGCAAATGTGGATAGAGTTATCGTTATGTATAACGGTAGGGTCGTTGATGAGGGGAGTCTTAGAGATGTTCTGTACCTGCCAAAGACAGAAGAGAATAATGTGTTGCGTCTTCCACAAATAGTGAGACTGGCAAAGACCTTAAAACTAGATATCTGTGCAAATCCGTTGAACGCTAAGGAATTTGCGGAGATTATTAAAAGGTGTTTTTAGCAATGGCAAAAAGATTCTTTGAGGACATAGCTATTGCATTGAGCTTTAATGAGGATAGGGGGTTCTACCATTTCCTAGACCCAAGAACAAAGTTGTTCTACATAACTTCGACAGTTGTTGCCATCATAGCTGTGAATAGTATTGCTGGGTTGGCGATCTTAGCTTTAATCAACATTGGCATGGCAACGCTCTATAAAGATATTCTAACAAAGCTTTCCAGTTTTATAAAGGGCTTGGCACCATTCATAGTCATTATAATGGGTCTGAACATACTGCTGCCAATAATGTTTGCAGAAACAATTGATTGGATAGAAATCCTCGAGGCCCAAGCAAAAGCCCTTATGCGTATAGTTGTATTGGCAATCCCCATACTCATATTAGTGGCTACCACCACCCCATCAGACCTCATTCAGGGGCTTGCAAAAATGGGCATTAGATACACATATCTATACCCATTCATAGTGGCTTACAGGTTCATTCCATTGATATTCACAGAAATGAAGAACATATATGATGCTCAGAGATCTAGGGGACTAGAACTAGAGAAGGGTGGTATTAGACAAAAGGTGAAGTCGCTCACACCAATACTGATACCAACTACTATATGCTCGCTTCTCAGAGCAAAGGACTTGGCAGAGGCCCTCGAAATCAAAGGGTTTGGATATAGCACAAGGAGAAGTTTTTACAAAAGCCTTAGAATGGGGAAAAGAGACTATGTGTTCATGGCAATAATCACAGCTGCATACATCATTACAGCGATAATATGCCCCTAAATTCGCTCCAACAGGATTGTATTCTCTATTTATTCTTCTCCTTACACAATAAAACAAATAGATGTTATTGAAAATGCGCCATCCCAAGCCCTCTGATTCAAATCTTCGAAGACATATCGACTTGCCTTTCTCTGATCCTCTGCCCTCTAGCGACTAGAATGACTATTGCTATCAGAAGAGCTACTGAGACTGCTCCAAGGGTGTAGTTTAGTGCTTTACTGAGTGCCAGTTCATTTGATATGGCATTGTATTTTGTTTGGAGGTCGCTGTAGCTTGATTGTAATTCGTTATATTTTTTGGATAGATTGTTATATTCTCTATTGAGATATTCGTAGTTGGAAGAGAGTTTGGTGTAATTCGATTGAAGATTGGTGTACTCGCTCACAAGCTTGTTGTACTTATCCTCTAGGGTGCTATACATCGATTTTAGATTATTGTAATCAGAGATTAGGTTCATGTACTTTGAAAGTGTTTCGTTGTGTTCTAATATCAATCTACTATAGCTTTGTTGTAGAGATTGGTAGCTCTCTAGAAGAATTGTTAGATATGCAACATTGAAGCAGCTTCTATGTGTGTAGCTCCTCTGGATGAGCAGTTCGTAGCGAGACCAGCTCAGATAGACACAGCCGTAGATTAGACCGGAGTCCACGTCCGATGGTATTGAAATGCTGTACGTCTCATCTCTCACAACACCGGAAGATAGATCGATACCCTGCAGGTGGTACCAGCCATAGCTCCACGAGCCATATCCGTAGTTTCTAGAGCCTCTCAATTCCAGATAGACTGTAACACTATATAGATTCTCGAGAGCCTCCACCCTAACCCTAACAACAATATTTCCACCAGCCCTCGCCTGATAGGGTGCATAAACCTGTAGACGCAAACCCTCATACTCATAGCTGTACACAAGCCTAGACTCAGACAAAACATCTGGCACTACAGCAAATACCGATACAAACAATGTTAACAGTATTGCCAAAACTGATGAAAACGATTCTCTCATGAAAAACACCTAATGTAGCGTATTAGACCCAAACTTAAAAACATTAATCAAATCAACTCAACCAGCTAACACCCCCAACCTCCCCAAAACCAAATTTTAAATCTTATAGGCTTTTGATCCTAGAAAATAGAATTCCAGACCTTTCATCTCTTTCCATTATCTGCTACTAAACCCTTAAAAACTTTCATCTGCTCATTGCATAATCTATGGAAGTCTCTGGTGGAGACGAGCTTCCGTAGGTGTTGAATTAAATTATCGCAGCCTTGACCTGTATCAGATTACAAGATTCAGATATTGATTAATCGAGATGCGTGGATGTAGTTGTTAGGAACGGAGTTTGGAGAATGCGCCGAATGCTTTCAAAGCATTTGCGAATTAAATGACTTTCGTGGTTTGATAGAGAAAGATCTTGTTCAAAGTCTTGTTCTCTACATTATGGAGAAGGACAGAAATATAGGAGTTGGTAGCAAAAGGCCTGTGTTGCTGTATAACTATTGTGCATAGATGCTGTAGACTCTTTAATGAGACTCTATACTTTGCAGAGATTATCTTCTTTGTTTCTATCACAATCTTCTCTATGTATGGCAGCCTTGCTCTAATGTCTTCAGCGTCGAGATTTGCTTCGTGGAAGCCCCATACATGAAGTGCCCATGCATGGTTCCAGGAGCCTAGTATCCACTCCCCGATTTTCTGAGCAGCCCTCAGAACAGCCTTCTCCAGCTCTGTCGCAGTCCATCTACCCCTCTCCTCAGCCTCTACAACTATTTCCTCAAGGTTTAGATATGGGGCTAGGGCCTTTACACACCCCCCAGCAGCCTTGTAGAGCTTCTCACTCGCTTGAACAGGATCTCCATCAATTAAATTCCTACCCTCTTCAAGATGCTTTTCCGCCAGCGTAATATGCGCCACAACCTGAGAACATTCAAAAGCCCTTTTTGGATCTGTAACCACCATCTACAACACCTCAAAAACTTCTACAATTTAGCCTTTAAATTTTAGAGACTTTATGTTAAATGATCATAAAAACGCCTTGCTTCGAAGGACGAGGCTTTCAGTTGTAAGAGTATGTCCTATGATTGATGA
This sequence comes from Ignisphaera sp., assembly GCA_038735125.1. Classification (NCBI taxonomy): domain Archaea; kingdom Thermoproteati; phylum Thermoproteota; class Thermoprotei; order Desulfurococcales; family Desulfurococcaceae; genus Ignisphaera; species Ignisphaera sp. The sequence continues at coordinate 86,473 of JAVYNU010000002.1, read as the reverse complement.
AGTTCATTGAATTCAATGGAATAGATGCAAAGAGCAAACAGTAAAAAGCTATATTAAAAAGAAAAGCTGTATGTAGCACTGCATTGATGAGCCCATAGCTGAAGCAGATCATCGAATATTTGTGTATAGCTTTATTGACTTCCGCGGTTGAAGTATTCTGAGGTTGGCTGATAGTGTTTTGGAGAAGCCTTGATCTTGTATCGTATTTTTGCTACTGCTCGGAGATTTCGATCCATGTTTTTCCCCTTCTAACATATCTTCTCCTCACATCTTCATAGATTTTCATTACCATTGTGTAAAACTCTTTGTCTGCGTATAGGACAGCACCTTCATCTAGTATTTCGAGTAGAAATGTGCTGCCAGATCTAAGTTTCTTGAGGAACACCTCTGTGTTGAAGCCTATGGGGTTGACACTAGGATACCTAGCGTCTCGCAACATTGAGAACGCTTCTCTAGGGTCTTTCGGGAGGTTATCTGCAACAACCAAAATATCAATATCGCTTTCATCTGTGTAGTTCCCCCTCGCCCTAGAGCCAAAGAGCACAACAAGTTTTAGCGAAAACCTATTTCTATAGCTTTCAACCAAGCTCTTCAAATCATCTAACAATGCTCTTCACCCACTCTACAATCCTCTTAGCACATTCCAAACATCTATCGGCATCTTCTCTAGAGTAGTAGTCTAGAGGGGCACCCTCATCATATACATCTGGGTATCTAGTGGGGATATAGTGTTTATCTAACTCTAAAACACATCTCCTCACATCCTCTGGCACCTCAACAGAAACCTCAGAAACTAGGTAGAGGAGCGAGTGGCCTCTCCTCTCTCTATGAAAATAGTTTAGAAGAGCCTTAACAGCCTTCTCAGCAGCCTGATGAGACTCGAAACACGCCTCCTCATACAAACCCTCACGATAGTTAATATGCGCAGAACTCAAATTCCTCTCAGACTGTCTCAGCCAATCCATATATCTAGAAACCAATGATCCCCACCACACAGTAATGTATAGAGCAGACACTTATATCCTCCACCTTCATTTCACATTCTCCCTAGCCCTTACCACGATTCAGACAAGGGTCTCGAAAACCCAAGATTACACGCCATATTCATTGACTTAAAGGCTTATAAAACTTTATAACCTTAGAATAAGCTAGAACAATCATAAAATACATCCATTATTCTGGTCTCCCACACTGTTACTAGACATCAACACCACGTATCAATATTTAGACACTCCCTGCAGTTTGTCAGCAACATTTTAATAGATATGTTCAAACCCAATGAAACCTAACATCTTCTTGATGATGCTCTAAAGAAAAGCTATGTGAGAAGAATGAGATGAAGTAGTTTGGAGAGAGCATAAAGATTTTGTGAAAATGCTTGGATGTAATGTCTTGTAATATGTCTTATGCTGAAGGGGCTGCATATTGATGACCCTTTCCAGGAGTTGCTGTCCCTAGCTAAACTCTGTTTTATAGAGAAAACTATACTTAACTAAATTGTTTAATCCTTAATCATCTCTCCCTACGCAAATTAAGGATCCAAACAATTTAGCTCTCATTATGCCACATCAACGATTTTGACGCTGTTCTCTCTTCAGCAGTGTTATAATTGTGATTGCTATGATTGTTGCTGCTAGAGAGACTATTCCTGCGAGTAAAGCTGTTGTTAGGTATGTTCCATTGAAATCTCTTGCCAGACCCCCTATTAGTGGCCCGACAATGGATGCTAGCATCACAGTCGATGTTTGTACACCGAGCAACTTCCCTATGTTCTCTCTACCGAATAGTGTTGGTATGAGAAGCATGTGGATTACAGGCTCTCCTCCATATGCTAGAAATCTTAGCCATAGCATTGTGATAACTGGGTACACACCATATCTAGTAAGGCTTAGAGCTAGGAGGACTGTAACGGTCTCTAGAGAATATAGAAGGGGAAGTGCCACAAAAACACTTAGCTGCATAGCGGCAAATCCCCATGCAAAGGCTCCTAAACTTTGCAGAATACCAGACACACTCATGACTAGTGGTACATAAACTTCACTTGCCACTTCTGCATCTACACCAGAAGCAATACAAAAATCTACTATTATAGGGGCTAAGAACTGCATAAGCATAGTTGAGGAGGTGGCTATGAGGAATATAGGTATAAGCGTCATTATAAAAGGCCTTGAAACTCCGCTAATACCTCTCGAAGCCTTTTGCGTTTCTGCTCTTTCTAACCTAAGGTTGGAGTATATTTTGCCACTTGCAATTATGATCGACAGAGAGATGAACGGCAATATTAGAAAGGGTGCAAACATGTCGAAACTCTTCATCATGACCTTTAAGAGTGGTGTCCACAGTGTTAGAGATAGATAGCTACTGCTCTGGGCAATGGCCAAGGCTACGTCTGGTCTAGTAGGGAATAGACTAACCAGGCTCGGATTGAAGGCTATTATGAGCGCAGGAGAGCCTAGACCCCCTACAACACTACTGGCATACCATAGCCACATCGATATGCTCCACGGATAGAACTTAACTGCGTACAAGAGTAGAGCTGATACAAGCTGTGTTATAGCACCTATGTAGATCACTATGCCGGGACCTCTTCTGTCATATAGTGTTCCTAGGAAAGGCGATGAAAATACTGCGGCAAGGCTTGTTAATGTGAAGCCTGTTGCTATAGGTGTAACAGCTTCTAGACCGAAGTAGCTCATCAAAGGTCTGAGAAAAATGGAGAAACTTGTTCTCCAGCCACCAACAGCAATTGCTGCAACAGCTACCAATACATATAGCCATTTTCCTCTTACTTTTTCTTCAGCACTATCAAACACTAGATCAACACCTTTGATTGCTGATTATGTTCAACACTAAAATTTAATTACTAAGATAAGTATTTAAACTTCGCTAAGTGGGCAAGGTATCTATCCATCCTTTCTCTATATGAGGAGCGGTATTGTCGATACTATTAGTATCCACAGTGGTGTTGGTACTCCAAAGGCTATTTGTGTTGTGAGCATCTTTGCAGGTCCGTAGAGGATTGTTGCATATATTGCTATAGCTTCTCCAAGTGCTAGTGATGCTACTGGTCTCCACCTACCTAAACCCTTTTTCAACATGCCCACAAGTGTTATTGGTGCTAGTGGGAGTAGGTAAGCTGATGATGCTACAGAGAGCTCTGCTACATACCCTATCCTAGCTATGGCAAATATTGTTGAAAGAACCATTATTATGGCTATTGATGTATATGAAAACGCTTTTGATGTTGATTCCCTTGGGTTTTTAGCTACCTTCTCATAGAGTTCTCTTGTAACTGCACTTGCAGCAGACAATACTATTGAGTCTGCCGTTGATATTGCAGCTGCTACTATGGATACGTAGACAATCGATGCTAGTATTGGATGGGACAGAGATATTATGTATGGTGCAACAGCATCTCTGTTGCCCATGAACTTGCCCACCATCCCAACACCCTCTAGATAAGCTCTATAGGCCAGCCCCAGAACAACGCAGAGAAGTGTGTAGATGAAGCCGTAGATGGAGAAGTATCTCACCATCCTTTTGTAGGCCCTCTCATCCCTCGGTATATAGATTCTTTGGACAACTTGTGGGTTTGTCAATGCAAAGAATATCCATGGGAGCGTCATACCAACAAACATCTGTGTGCTCCATGTGAACGACAGCAGATTCTGGTTTCTGGTCAATAGGTCTACAAACCTGTTCCAGTCTATCCCAGCTGACGGCAAGAGGAATTGCAACACCCACACAAAAAACGCTATAGCTCCTACAATCATCCATATCCCCTGAAAAGCATCTGTCGTTGCAACACTCCACAGACCGGCTACAACTGTCCACAAAGCTATTGCAATTGCTCCAAACAAGACGCCCATCTCATAGCTTATTCCAACAGCGTTGAAAACCTCTCCAATGCCCTTGAGCTGTGCTGATGTGTATGGCACTAATGCGAATAGGTAGAGGATGGCTACTATAATACCGAGTGCTCTAGAGCCATAAAAATCTGATAGCATGTCTGTTGGGCTGACCCACCCCCTAGCCCTAGCCTCATACCACATGTAGACACCTACAGTAGATAGTATGAGTATCGTCGAGGCAAGGTAGACAAGCTCAAAACCAAGAGATGCAACCCCAGTTGCGAATGTTAGACCTGCTAAACCAACCATCATAAAGGCACTATAGGTTGTTGCTGCATATGTCATAGCCGATATAAATCCCCCTACCCTATAGCCACCAACGAAAAACTCCTTTGATCCGACCCCCAGGTATCTCCTACTCAAAAAGGCTATTGCAGTACCCGAAACAAAGAATATTACAAGCATGACAATGAATATGAGGATCATTTCCTAGCCACCTCTCTAAACTCCTTCTCCAATAGAACAAAACCAATAACAATGCACACAACTGTTAATGCTGCCCAGTAGATGAAGAGCCCCATGGCATTGGCTCTGTATAGAAGGTTTGAGAAGGCTGGGCTCATAGGTGCGTAGAAAAGGGCCGCTAGAGCTATGTACAATAGTGCTAAGAGCCTTCTCATGTTTTCACCATTAAACGTTTGTACAAATACAAACAGGTTCTGGCTTAAAAGTCTTTATCTCCAATCCTAGATCGTTAGCTCGGATCACAACTATGGTATAGCCATAACGTTATTGTTAAATGAATAAAGCTTTTAAAGTATTTGATATGCAAGCGAATAGAGGTGAGAAACGCTTTGGCCAAACTCTCTACAGATGCTATTCATGGGCATGAGCATAGAGATGCCTTCGGATCTCACATACCGCCCATCTACCTAGGTGTGATATACGAATATATTGACTATGAGTCCGGAGATGCCATATTCATTGATAGGGGCAACTACCTTAGATATGGAAGAGAGGAGAACCCCACCACAAGAGCTCTCGAAAGAGTTGTTGCAAAACTTGAGAATACTGAGGATGCACTAGCGTTTAATAGTGGCATGGCCGCTATATCGACAACGTTTCTGTGGAGGCTTAGACCTGGGGACAGGGTCGTCATCCCGATGGAGCTATACAGCTCCACAATAGTTCTCCTCAACAACCTAGCCGAGAAACTTAGTCTGAAAATCGCCAAGGTCTGGCCTTCTGCAGAAGCAATAGTTGAGGCTGTAGACAGCAAAACATCTATGGTGTTTATAGAGACTATGACCAACCCCACAAACAAGGTTATAGATCTTGAGTATCTGTATAAACACCTAGACCTCTCTAAAACTCTTCTAGTAGTCGACAACACATTCACAACACCTGTAATCCTAAAACCAGTTAAATACGGTGCACACCTCGTTGTTCACAGCATGACAAAATACTTTGGAGGTCACAACGACGTTGTTGGAGGTGTTGTTGCGGGTTCCAAGAGCTACACAACTGTCTTGTGGGATTGGAGGAGAATGTTTGGGGGAATACTACAACCATTCGAATCATACATGATTCTAAGAGGTGTTAAAACACTTGAGGTGAGATTCGAGAAGCATAGCAGAAACGCCCAGGCGATCGCAGAGTATCTGGCTGATCACCCAAGAATTGAGGAGGTTATGTACCCAGGACTGAAGAGCAGTCCATACCACGAAATAGCGAAGAGAATATTTGAAAAACCGCTGTTTGGAGGGGTGATAAGCTTCAAAATAAAGGGCACCTATCAAGATGTTATAAAGTTCCTTAAAAGACTAAAGGTTATTAAGAGGTGTCCAAGCCTTGGGGGGACAGAGTCCATGGCCGTGCTGCCAGCAAAGGCAGGCTCAATGTTTATCGAGCCAGAGGATAGGGTGAAACTGGGAATAACAGAGAATCTGATCAGGCTTTCGGTTGGGCTAGAGGATGTTGAGGATCTGAAAGAGGATATATCGCAGGCACTCAACATCTAATACTGTATGAAAACAATACAGTTTTCCGCTCTATCCCTTGCTTTGATCAAATTTTATAATGTTTTTAATAAAGAGATAGATTCTGGGTTTCAGGTAACATTATATGGATGCGTATGAAAGCATCTTGGATATCCTGTCGAGGCATGCCGATGGGGTTCCACAGTCGTTTTTGTATAGGGCTCTACCCTTTTCCAAGTCCTATATTAGCATCGTTTTGAGAGAGCTTGAGAGAAGAGGTGTTGTTCATAGGGTTAGAATTGGCAACACATATATTGTTAGACTTGCCAAGCCATTTACTAAGAGCTTCCATGGAAAGAGGCTTGTTCTTGGAATTGTCTGGTCGAGCGAATACCTGTTTCTAGGACATTTTGCTAAAATGCTTAGAGACTCTCTTTCAATGGATCTGCATGTAAAGGTCTATCCAAACGCTGTTTCAGCCACTCTATCAATTTTAATGGGCGATGTCGATGCTGTTCTAAGCCCCCTCGCAACACAGCTCTACCTGTATCCAATTTCAAAGAGCTTTAAAATCGTTGGCGGTGGCGCAATCGGAGGTGGCTTTATATATGAGATTGGCGATGGCGCAGAAGGTGTTGTAGCGTCAAGCGAGCTTTCCACAATGGATCTATGCAGAGCTGTTGCAAGCGAGAAGAGATTGATCAACGAAGAAAGCGTTCTATATTTCACCAGCTCGCAACAGGCTATAGAGATCGCCAGAGGCAGAGGCGCTAGAAACATTGTTGCTTGGCACCCGATCACATATGAAATAGAGAAAATGGGTGGAAAAAGAATTGAGGAGTGTATAGAATTTGAGGAGACAAAACATTGTTGCACACTAGCAATCTCGGGTAGGGTGCCTCCTGAGGCAGTTGAGAAAATAGTTACTATCTATAGACAGTCGATAGACGCTTTCAAGAGAGAGCCCAGCAGGTTTCTCGACTGGTACTCAACATTAACAGGAATAGATGTTGCTCTCCTTAGAGATGCTCTAAGGATTTACAAATACGATGGAGAACTAGACTATAAAAGCATTGACAAACTATTGAAATTCATTAATATGAAGGTGCCCCATAGCCAGAAATTTGAGGATGCTTTTTACAGAATATAGCTTTTCTAACCAATTCAATAAATTTGTAGATATTGTCAATAAAAATATGAATAATGTTGTTCATGAAACTTCATTATGAAAAAGTTTAAATTTTTTCAGGAAATAATATATTTATTAGAAGGTGCGGGAAAAATGGAAGTGAAAATACCTCTTCAAATAGGGTCTAAATTCCCCGAAATGACTGTTGTGACAACACACGGTGTTAAGAAGCTACCTGACGACTACAAAGGAAAGTGGCTTGTGCTCTTCAGCCACCCAGCTGACTATACACCAGTTTGTACAACAGAATTTGTGGGATTTGCTGTTAGATACGAGGATTTCAAAAAGCTTAATGCAGAGTTGCTCGGACTTAGCGTTGATAGTGTGTATGCCCATATCAAGTGGACTGAGTGGATAAAGGAGAAATTTGGTGTTGAGATACCATTCCCAATTATAGCTGATCCAACTGGTGAAGTTGCAGCAAAACTCAATATGTTCCCGGTTGGGGGCACACATACTATCAGGGCTGTGTTCATAGTCGATCCAAATGGTGTTATAAGAGCCATGCTGTACTATCCAGCCGAGACTGGCAGAAACTTGGATGAGATACTAAGGCTCTTGAAGGCTCTTCAAGTATCTGACAAATACCGTGTAGCGCTACCTGCCAACTGGCCAAACAATGCATTGATTGGTGAGAGAGCTATTGTGCCACCGCCAACCACGGTTGCAGATGCTCAGGAGAGGCTGAAGAAGTACGAGTGCTTTGACTGGTGGTTCTGCCACAAGGAGATACCTGCTGAGGAAGCTGAAGAGGCTAAGAGGTTCCTTGAGAGAGCCGCTAAAAGACCGGAGCTACCAAAGAAGTGAAGAATTACCTAAAATAATTATCCAATCTACTATTTTTTAACAAAAGTGTTAGAATTCTCGACTTTCTAACCCAGGTCTTTGATCCCAACGCAGTATATTTGTCGACTATCCTCAGAGCCTCATCTAAGCTGCTAACACTGTAAGGCTTCTGGTTATACATAGCCCTGAGCTGCTCTCTCACAAACCAGACGCCAATAGGTATGTCGAAACCTGGGTAGATCTCCCTCAAAACTACAGCTACTGCCTTTCTAGCTATCCTATGTAGGTATTCAGTTGTTGCGAGCCTGGCAGCATAGTAACACCCCCCTATAGATGCATATTCATCTCTAGGTCTAAACAATTCGTGGTCTCCCTCAACAACAACCTCACCACCAGTTGGATTCCATGTAGATTTTGGGAACCAGGCCTCCATCCACTCGAAGCTCCATTCACCTGGGATGAGAATCGATATGAATAGGTTCTTCGCATAGAACCTTACAAAAACTTGTATCTCGCTTAGTTGGCTGTAGAACCTTATCCTCTCTGTTATCAAGTGTCTCGATATTATATCGTCTACTGCTGTTATAGCCCATCTTGTTGGGACAAGCCTCCTCCTCTTTGCATTGCCTAAGGCTCCTACACTAAATATTTTCTGTATTTGTGAAACTAGGACACCACCTCTATAAAGCTTGACAACAGCTTCTGATGCGGTTGCATCTACATCTTCATAAACTTTTTCAACAACTCTAGATGTCGACGGAATTGAAACAACTTTGAAGCTGTCTATAGGTGCTCTAGGGCCTATAGGGGGCTCGAACTCGCTGAAGCTATAGCCCCTAGGCCTTTTAGCAAACCTCATCTCTATATCCACAGGCTTTAGAGTCAAGACCATTTGCTGAAGCTCTTGAACAAACCTATCATCTATATTCGTTACACCAACAACCCTTCTACCAAGAAATAGGCTAAGCCTCATAGAAACAACCTCGTCCACAGGCTTAGACTGCCAAAGCTCTGGATAGTCGTAGATAGATGTATCACCGGTTTCGGCAGGCGCCATAGGCCCTGCAAAAACATTTGGATACCCAATCCTCCCGATGAAGACTGATGGAGGTGAGGAGCCGAAGACAGTGTCAGAAACGTTAGAGACTTTGATGTATGCCCTTGTCTTTGCTAGTATTGGGCAGTAAGCCCTTCCACAAAGATATTTTGCCCCTCTGCACAAAATACATAGACTACTACTCATATCATGCCCAGTCTATTGTGTTGCTAAACAAAATTTAAATTGTGTGAACCGAAACTAAAAATTGGCTATTCTAGGCATTGCATAGGTGTTGCACAGCATGGCCATACTTGTAGAGCTTAGGGTTGTACCTGTAGGCACAAAAACAACTAGTTTGAGTGGCTATGTGGCAAAGGTTATCGAGTTGATAAAGAGTAGAGGCTACAACTACTTCTTAAGTCCTATGGGAACATCTATAGAGGTTAAAACGTTTGACGATATAGCAAAGCTGTTAGAGGATATCACAAACATGCTCAGAAGCGAGGGTGTGCAGAGAATTGTGATAGACATAGCAATTGATGCGAGATTCGACAAGGATGCCCATCTAGAGTCGAAGATTAGAAGCGTTGAAGAAAAGCTAGCCATAGCTTGACCTTTCATGTATTCGTCGCTAATCTAATTCTCCAGCTCCTTATGCTTATCCCCAAGCACAGCCTATATGCTCACTATACCTAGAGCTATGCTGGCTATAGGTAAATATGAAAGATTAAAACCTTTAACGGAGATTAGGCCTAAAGCACGTCATACCCATACTTAATAAACTTTCTATTCAGTTACACCTAGAGCTTGTAAAAAATGGTGGCAACAAAAAATAGTAAATCACGCAAAACAGGAGTAAAACTTCTCGATAATGCCAAGCATGAAAAGACTTATGTATGACCATATGTCTAGGGGTGTGGTAGTGTATAAAGAAGTTTCCTCAAACCTGGTAATTAATACTGGATAATTAATAAAAACTAGAAATAAGCAAACTTTTGCTAACACTTATTCAGCTTCAGCTATCACAAAACCCCTCTAATAGTTGTGGTGATCATCTAGCTTAGGATCCTAGCAGCCAAGCTGAAGATCTGGATTCGAATTCTGATCGCTACATTATGTACCTAATCAGTTAAATTTCTTGTCTATCTGATATTCACGAGTTTTTAATTTTTGAAAGAATTAAAGCCGTTAAGTAGAGAAACAAAAACTAATAATGAATAAAGGAGATCAACGAATAAAAATTTATTAAGCTGCCTCCATAGATATCTAGTTAGGTGTATCATTATATGTATAGAAGGTTGCTTGTGTATATTGTAAAGCGTTTTATTACTATGATTATTGCTATATGGATTGGCTTAACAATCACCTTTGCGATTTCTAGGCTACTACCTTTTAATGCTGCTGACTACTTTGTAGCTAGGGTTCTTTCCGCTGGAGCCAGTCTAAGAGGTGAGGAGATTGAAGCGCTAAGGAATACGCTCATGCAACTATATGGCCTTAATAAACCCATAATTTTACAATACATAGATTTTCTTAAAAATTATATAACCGGGAACATGGGTCCTTCATTTGCTTTTTTCCCAACTCCTGTAAGTGAAATAATTGCTTGGGCTCTACCCTGGAGTCTAGCTTTGCTTTTAACTGTGAGTGTGCTGAACTGGATAATAGGTAACATAATTGGCACTCTATCTGCGGTTACCAAGAGGGGGCGGATTGCAAAGGCGTTAGAAAACTTTGCTCTAACTGTAACCCCTATACCATATGTTATTTTGGGGCTCTCTTTCCTGATCATTTATGCACTTGTACTAAGACTCCCGCTAACGATGTATGGTCGTCCAGTTCCGCCACAACTAAGCTTCGACTTCATACTCTCTTTGCTTCAAAGAATGATGTTACCAGCCATCAGCTTATTGATTTTCGGATGGATTGGAGATTTTCTGGCAATGAGAAACTTGGCAATCAGGTTAAAACAAGAGGACTTTATACTGTATAAAATATTGCAAGGAGCTCCTCAGAAGAAGATAACCACAGCTGTTTTTAGGAATGCTTTAATTCCGCAATATACAAGTTTACTACTAGGTTTATCTAGGGTTTTCCTAGGATCTGTAACCGTTGAGTATTTATTCAACTATCCAGGTATAGGATTGGTGCTACAATCAGCTATTGCAAATGCCGACTATAATTTGATGCTTGGTATTATATCTCTAACAGTAATTGCTGTAGGCATAAGCACATTTATTTTAGATTTAACGTACCCATTAATAGATCCGAGAATAAGATACCCAGGGGCTGGGTAGCACATGAGCTACGAATACAGCTTTAAGTTGCTTCTAACAAAAACTGCTTTTCCTATTTGGCTAGGAATATTAATTGCGCTACTTCTATATTCGTTTGTCTATACAACGACTATACCGTTAGATCCTGGAAGATGGTACTACGTACCTTCGCGAATACCTCCATCAAGAGAATACCCGCTTGGAACAACAATGCTAGGGCAAAACATGGTTTATATAGTGCCAGAGGCCTTAAAGAACACCATAACCATAAGCGCTATTGGAGGTTTTGTTGGCATATTGATTGCCTTGATGCTAGCAGCTGCTGCTACACTACCAAGAAGCAATATAATTAGGAGTTCCTTAGCATATTTCATAGATGTTATGTGCATGATTCCTGGTTTTCCAATACTTATGATAGTATTATATGCGTGGAGATCTGTACTAACCTTGCCACTTATAGGAGTTATCTTTGGATTAATAGGATGGACATTTACCGCTAGAAGCATAAGAGGGTTGCTCGAATCGTTAAAGACCAGACTATTTATTCAACTATCGTATTTTTCAGGGGCGTCTACTCTGGATGTACTACTAAAGGATATAGCACCATACATACTACGCTACCTAATGGTTGGATTCATAAACATTATGTTATGGTCTGTGGGCCAAGAGGTGTTTTTATCTCTGTTTGGTGCAATGAAGCTTGAAATAGTGACTATAGGAACTACAATATACTGGGCTTTGCAGTACCAAGCACTATTTCTAGGCTGTTGGTGGTGGATAGTATTTCCGATACTTTTCCTTATAATATTTGTCATCTCTTTATACAAGGTTGTAATGTGGATCGATACATTCATTTTCGTAAGAAGAACCATGGTGTAACTCAAGGGTGTCATGATATGCATAACAATACTATGGATGCAAAGGTTCTGGAGGTGCTCAACCTCCGCGGTGGTTATGAGGTAAACTTTGGTGGAAGAAGAATCTATGTTGGAGCTGTAGATGGTGTTACTGTTACCATAAACAGTAACGAAATCATAGGAATTGCTGGTGAATCAGGTTGTGGTAAGAGTACTTTAATCAAATTTATGTATGGCTTTGTTCAACCCCCACTTACCATAAAAGAAGGTAAGGTTCTACTCAAATTGCAGAATAATAGTGTAGTAGACATTTTATCTGTAGAACAAGAATATCTGAGAAAGAATATCTGGTGGAAAGAGATATCGTACATCCCCCAGAACTCCATGAACGTTCTAGATCCCACAAAAAGAATAAAAGACCAGTTTAAAGAACTTTTTAAGTACCATGATGTTGACATAGATTCAAGAGAGCTAGTAGATTTCGTAACAGGGTATTTAAGAGAACTAGGACTTCCTACAGATGTCATAAATTCTTACCCTCATCAACTTAGTGGGGGCATGAAGCAGAGAATAGTAATAGCTCTGGCACTAGTATTGAGACCGAGGATAGTGCTAGCTGATGAGCCCACGACAGCTGTAGATGTTGTTACACAACTTGCTATATTAAGTCTACTTAAGAAATGGCAAAGAGAAAATAAGGCATCTCTTATAATAGTTTCGCATGATATGGGGGTCCATGCTTACATGGCTGATAGGATATTTATAATGTATGCAGGTCAAGTTGTAGAAGGTGGACATAAGGAGGATATCTTTAAGAGCCCAAAACATCCATATACTGAAGGATTAATAAAATCCATTATTAAAAAGGGAGAAAAAGAAATGAAATCGGGACTCCCAGGTCAACCTCCTGACCTTATCAATCCACCTCGTGGTTGCAGATTCTATCCGAGATGTCCTTATGCAATGGATATCTGTAGACATGAAGCTCCACCTACTATATGGCTTGATAACGAAAGATTTGTTAGGTGCTGGTTGTATGCAAGAAAATAAGCTGGTAGTAGATAATGTATCTAAATATTATGGCTATGGATTGCTTGGATTGAGAAAATTCAAAGCTGTTGACAGTGTCTCTTTTTCGCTGGACCTAACCACGCCAAGTATATTTGTGTTAGCAGGGGAAACAGGTAGTGGAAAATCCACATTACTTAAAATGATATTGGTGATGGTGAAGCCTGATGAAGGTGAAATCCGGTACAAAGGTTACAATATACATAGACTTCGTGGAAATTTGATTAAGTGGTATAGAAAGGAGGTTCAGCCGGTGTTTCAAGATCCTTACGAAGCCTTCAATCCGCTTAGGAGAGTTGATTCATATCTTTATGATGTTGTTATTAAATTTGGAGGGGCGCGTGATAGAGATTTGATAAGCAAAGAAGTAGATAAGATGCTTAATTATGTAGGGCTAGATCTAGAGAGGGTTAAAGGGAAATATCCGCATGAGTTTTCAGGTGGTGAGCTACAGAGGATATCCATAGCTAGAGCTCTTCTAGCAAAACCAAGTCTTCTTCTAGCAGATGAGCCTGTATCCATGATTGATGTATCGCTGAGAGTCGGCATTCTCAACTTACTAAGAAGAGTAAAAGAGGATTTTAGAACCACAATAATATACGTTACTCACGATCTTTCAACAGCCTATTATGTTGGAGATAGAATTGGTATTATGTTTAGAGGAGTTATGGTAGAGGAGGGACCCATAGACGAAGTATATAACGAACCACTGCATCCTTATACAAAACAATTACTCAATTCGCTGCTTGAGCCCGATCCTGAAATAGAAGCAAGGATATCTCCCCCAAAACTAACATCACTAGAACTAAAAGAATTCTTGGCGACAGGCTGCAAATATGCATCCAGATGTCCCTACGCAAAGAATATATGTATCTCTCAACAACCGCCATCAGTCAAAATAAACTCTAATAGGGTTGTTAAATGCTGGCTTTATACCTCATAATAAGTTTAGAATAGACAAATTCTAGGCTTAGGTAGAGCACAGAATTCGCGGTGATTCATTGCCTTTGAATATTCTAATTTTTTACATACTTGTATGAGACCTATTATATATTGTTATACTGTTGTATAACATTATAACATATATTTTGCTTATGTCTACAAAAACTTTTAAACTGAGTATAAAGCAAACTACATAGCATAGGGTTTAGGTGTTGACAATATGAGGTTAATAAGAAGAGCTATACCCGTTATGCTGGCTTTGCTAGTAATAATGCAACTAGTAATAATACCAAAAGCATCCTCTCAATTACCTTTACCATCTGGGGTTAGCCGAGAAGAAGTACTAGTTTTGGATACACAAACATCTAGAGTGGCAACACCTGATGATTTTAATGGATGGCGTATAGGAGGTAATACCGTCACGGGATTTAATCAGCTTTGTCTTGATCTTCTATGGTATGTAAACTTTACAAGTGGCGAGCTCATTCCTATTATAGCTGATGGCACGCCTAAATATGATGAATCATATACAAAGCTAACAGTAAAGATAAAAAAGGGTATAACATGGAGTGATGGATATCCCTTAACAGCATGGGATTTTGTCTATGGCATAAACACAACAAAGACTAACCCTAACTTAGCTGCATATGCGTCCGCCAATGCCTGGATAGACTATGCCGTTGTTATTGACAACTACACTTTTGTTATAAAGCTTAAGAGACCAAATCCTTACTGGCACTTCAACAATCTTGCTATTGTAAGTGCTGCAATATATAACTATGCTATGCCAAAACACTATTTCGAGACAAAGAGACTCAAACCACAAGATGTGCATACAGATAAGTATAATCCGCCCTTATGCATAGGGCAATACACCTTGTATTCGTATGACCCTGGTGGAACTTGGTATCTGTGGAAGAGAAGAGATGATTGGATTAATTCTTCCATTGGATGGTTTATAAAAGCAGGTAAGGCGCCATGGCCAGGGCCTAAGTATGTTATGTTCAGAGTATTCCCATCAGAAACAGAGAAGATTATAGCCATGACAAGAATGGAGCTGGACTGGATATTTGATGCAACACCTCAAACATTTGAAGCCATTAAGAGTGCTTTAGGAGACAAGGTCGGGGCATGGTATCCTCACTGGCCTTACTTCTGGGGATATGCTACATCAAACAGAGGTATATACTTCAATAACATGAAATACCCATACAACATATCGGCTGTAAGATGGGCTCTGACCTTTGCCATAAATATGACAAGGGTGTTAACAGAAGGCTATAAGGGAACTCAAAGAGCTGTAGCTATACCCATAATAATTACATGGCCACTTAAGGAATTCTGGGAGCCAAAAATCCTACCGATAGTATCACAATGGAAAGTTAAAGATGTGGTAAAGGGGGTCTCGCTTCCACCAGATATTGCTAACAGAGATATATGGGATCCTGATATAGCTACAAGAGTACTGGAATGGGGTAAAGCCAACAACTATCTAAAGATTAATATACCTCCTGAAATGGCTAAGAACATCTGGGGGCCTGGGTGGTGGAAATACATGCCAGATGTTGCTGAAGCGATTCTTAAGGCACTAGGCTTCAGAAGAGGGTCTGACGGCAAATGGCTTTTACCTGATGGAACTCCTTGGAGAATTTCTCTTAATGTGCCATCCGGATTTGAAATGGATGCTGTTCAACTAGGTCAATTCGTAGCTGAGGAATGGAGAAGATTTGGCATAGATGTAGAAGTAGTACCTTACGAATCATCAACGTTCTGGACAGACCAATATAATTATGGAAAGTTTGGAGTAGGATCATATTGGGGTATAGGCGGAAATGATCCTTACTCCATACCTATATCCTTAGATGGTTGGAGATGCGAATTTGTTAAACCCATAGGAAACTACTCGGCAAATGCCGCAAGATACTGTGATCCAGCCTTCGATGAATATGTATTAAAAGCTTTGCAATCACTTCCTGGTAGTCCTCATATGATTAATGCAGTAATTAATGCTACTATAACGTTTATGAAAGATCAGCCTGTAATATGGATGGGGAACTGCAAGAAGCTGCAACCACTACTCCTAGAATACTGGACCAACTGGCCCACTGCCTACAACTTCTACTGGGGACAAGACTTCTGGGGCAAGCAAACAGTAAAGCTTATATTAACCTATCTGATTCCAAGAAAAGCCCGAATGGATATAGTAACATCTAATACCGTTGTAATAGGGCCCGACCAGCCATTGCCTGAATGGGCCGGCAAAGATCCAAGAATCAATGTTATCCAACAACCAATTCCCTACTGGTTGCTACCAGCAGAAACAAAGACACCTACTCCAACCACGACTGTGACAACAACTTCTCCAACTACACAGCCTAGAACAACCACCACCCCAACAACAACATCCCCTGCCACAACAACACCTCCTGCAACATCCCCATCTCCAACACAAACACAGACCGCTGCTACACCAATACCAACAGTAACAGTTACAGCAACAATTGAGAAGAGCGTTACAGTACCAACAACAGCAACAATAATATCAACAAAAATAACAACAATAATAACAACAACACCAACAACAGTAACAACAACAAACTGGACAACAACAATAATAGCAGTAGCGCTCCTAGCAATCGGAATAGCAATCGGATGGACAATAAAAAGAAAATAAACATTCAAATATTCATTTTTAAAACTCTCTTTCTACCTACACATACCTACACAAAAAAGAGTAAATGAACCGAAGCCTGATGATTAATTTTTATATAAAAATTCAATATTATAATTGTGTTAATTGATTCTTAGCCAGGCCAGAGATACTTACGGTTCTAAAATTATTTCGGCAAGGATTTTATCAACGTTTTCCAGAATCTTAAATGCTACTATATCGTAGTAGTTTTCGAGTGTTATTATATTCCAGCCTGATTTTATTGCAATGTCGTCTTCTATGCTTGTGCCTAGCATTGTGTATTCTGATATTCTAATCTTTGTCTCCTTTGATGTGTATATTCTCAGTATTTTCTTTTCGAAGCCTTTTAGTGGTATGCCTCCGAACCATCCAAATAGTCCTGATGATCCTTGGCTATACATGCCATCGTATATCCATAGCCTTATAGAGTTCCATGGCTTTGTAAACAGGTCTTTTACTGGCACTGCAAATATGCCTCCGTCACCTGTTCTATATGTGTAGAGTGGGCAGTGGTTAGCATATGATGCTCCAAAGTATGCGTATTTCCCATCTGTTGCCATGCCGGATATGAATCCGGCAGAGGATACTATCTGTGGCGATACAGGGTCTATTCTTAGTATCATTCCAAATGTTGTTTTATGGAATGGTTCTGTAGATCCTTCATATGGGTTTGCAGCGATTATTGGAACTCCCAATGGATATATTTTCTGTGTCCTTAGCCCAGGAATATATAGAGGTCTTTCTGGGTTGGGTATAATGGCATTCTCCTTCGAGCCTGCCACCTCTAGAAATGGATACAGGGTGTATCTATCTCTATAGGGGTCAATAACTATCATAGAACCTCCATAAAACGCTATCAATCTATTTTGTAGTTGAACTATTTGACCGCCATCACGATACATAGAAACCTTTCCTCTAGGCTCTAAAGCAAAGTCGAATTCCTCTACAATTCTGCTCTCATTTCTTAAGGTGTCGAAAACCACAATAGCTGATTTCTCCATGTGAGCAGGATTGAATAAGGTGGCAAATATCTTGTCGTCCTTCATCTCCATCTTGTAAACAGTTCTGTTTTGAACTATCCATTCAGCTTTTCTACTCGATAGGTTTATTCTCCAGAGACCAAGCTCTGCATGGCCATCAGCTCTCGTGAAATAAATAACATCTTCGTGTCCATCATAGAGAAGATCTGTTACCTCTCCATACCAGTGATTCGGAGGAATCTTATCATCCCATTTCCTAGACCATATAAGCTCCACCCTACCACCATCATCTACAGCATGTATATGACTGTACTTCTCTCTCATATCCTGTTTAGCCAATGTTCTATCACTTGAGATCAATAGTCCTGGAGGCGCCTTCATCCAGCCACCGAAGAAGACATAATCTTTATTCCATGTGATAGCCCCATGCGTGTCTCCCCCAGCTCTTGGAGGTCTACCAACCAGTTCATACCCATAGATAAGCCTCCCATCCATGTACACCCTTCCTGAGTGTCCCTCATGCACAACTAGTGAGCCATTTACTGGGTGGAACGCTAGGTAAAAGCATCTAAACTGGTTTTGCCCCATGCCAACTTCGTCATGTACTATGAATCTTCTTAGATGTAGTGTATAATTAGACATGTTCATAACCATATCAATATACTATAGGGCAACATTTAAAAATTTATGATATAACATGTAACAATATATAAATATAATTAGCTTAGAAATACAATGCTTATAGTCATCTCTATGACATCTTCCAGATGAAGAGAACTATATATGTTACTTCGTTTATCGAATAATACTACCTTTTTGTAAAAATTATGTATTAGCTAATAGGGTATTTGCCATATCTATATGCAGTCTCAAATACTGCCACTATGTTTTCTGGTGGTGTAGGGGGCTGAATATTATGCGTTGTCGCAAATACGAATCCTCCACCTGGTGCAAAGATCTTTATGAGGTTTCTGACATGTTGAACTACCTCATCTTTGCTAGCAAATGGTAGAACACGTTGAACGTCTGCTCCACCTCCCCAGAAGGTGATATGCTCTCCATACTCCTTCTTAAGCTTTTCGGGATCCATACCCTTTGCTGATAACTGAATGGGATTGATTATATCGAGTCCAGCGTCTATAAACTCTTTTATGAGTGGGAATATAGCTCCATCGCTATGCAGGAATATGTACATCTTAGAATGTTTTTTGATATAGCCAAACAATTCTTCATATCTATGTTTATACATATCCCTAAAGAGTTGAACAGGTATTTGAGGTCCCTCTTCAGTTCCCAAATCATCTGCAAAACCTATAACCTGGACATATTCCCCAAAGGCTTCTATAAACCTCTTTACATTGTACATCAACACATCCATTATATTATCGAGAACAGCCTCTGCCAATGTTTTTCTAAGCCGAAGATCTGAGAGCCACCTTGTCCAACCCCTTAGTGCCTGGGCCCAGGCATGCATGCGACCAGCTAGAGAGTATACCAATGCATAGTCTGTATTTTTATAGAGATACTCGGCCTTTCTCCTCAAATAGTCAACATATTTGTCGCTGACCTTAAACAAATCCCAGTCAAATCTCTTAACATCTTCAACGCTTTTTGCATCAGCCAAAGGATTGGCTCCACGGGCATCAGGTGGGGAAAATGTTGTAGAGGTTTTAGAACCTTCACCAAGTAGAGTAGTTTTATAGAGGTATATTAATAGGCTATTACCTTTTTCAGTGATATCAATGCAAGCTGGCACCTCTTCAGAAAATCCATAGTGTGGATGGCTCCACGTTTTCCAGTTATTCTCGAATATCTCAGCTTTACCTGTTTCGGGGTTTCTATATGGACAAGACATGCATTGATAAAACACATCTCTGTAATATTCTTCTCCAGGCGATGGGGGTAAATGCCTATTAACATCTATTAAATCCGCATGAAAAATCTGTAGAACATCAAAATCTATTTCGGTAAGCTGAGCTACAACGTCCTTAATCCTCGCAGGTCTCTCGGGAAGACCCAAATACTTCCTTAAAACAACATAGGATAGAGGGTTTATTGTTGATACGTGTGTAGAGCCTAAATCAATTGGTACCCTATCAGCCTCCTCATGCCTTAAAGCTATTAAAACCCTTTCCCTTGGTTTAAGCTCTGCTCCCCCCATAAACTAAACCCATCAAGTACAATTGAATTAATGTGTTAGATGTTACTGTATTTTTAAATTTATATGTTCTTTTGAATTAATTTAAATTAAAATCAAAGATTGGAGAATGCTAAAAAGAAGTTAGCTGGGTAAAGAGCTGTTCAAAGGCTTTGCAATGTATATTCCATCATCACTAGATATAATCTCTACCTTTATCCTCTTATACGGCAACTTGTCTGACCATGAAACACCTACCACTGTGATTACAACATCATAATCTTTGTCAATAGCTATAACCTCGTTTTTGAGCCACCCTGGGATAGCGATGATAGCATCTATAATATCACCTCTCCTATACTTTATCGGATACCTCTTACCATATCTGATACCAAAATCAAGTTTTTTGTAGTATAGCGTAATTCCATACTCCTTCTCTAGACTTTCTAAAAATCTTTTGAATGTGTTCCAAGAAACCTCTTTAATGTTTTGTATTTTTCTTCCATATCTATGAATCTCATACTTCTGTATCCCAAATGGTGGAAACCTTTTCCCAACTCCTGTTCTGAGGCCCCACTCAATGATCTTCTTTATATCGTCGTCGTTTAGACCTGGTATCCACACAGGGGTTAGATGAACATCTATCTTGGTATTTCTAACAATATACTCGACAATCTCCATAACGCTTTTAACGCTGTACCATGGAACCCCCTGGATGATCTTGCCCTTCTCCTCGTCGAGCGTATCAATACTGATATTCAGTCTGTCTAAGCCAGCCTCGTCGAACATTTCTATCAATGCTTTGGATAGTGTCTGCCCCCTACTTTCCATAGCAACTCTTGGAAAGATCTTCTTAAGCTCTCTAACAATGTCAACTATATTTGGATGCGTTGGAGGCTCCCCCACACCATCTATGAGAGCCTCTAGCACGTCGCCACCCTTAGCATCCCTCACATGCTTTGCCCACTTGACCAAGTGTCTCCAGTCCACAACATACTCTGATTGTCTGTGCCTGGAGAAGGGCCCTGCGTCGACGCTGCAGAATATGCAGTTGTAGGGGCATATGGTTGTTGGTCTAATCTGCAAAACGTTTGTCCCTCTATCAATAATACCAAATGCTATGTGGCCTACGAGGGGAAGGTCATCAATGTATATGTAGAACCTTGTCTTTGTTCTCCCTATTATCTGCGTCATCGCGTCTTTCTATCGGTCTACACATATGCAGCTTTATAAAAATTTTCTTGTGGAAACAATTAACGTTTCTATGGCACATCCTTTGACTTGACTATGATTCTAAGTGTTATAGGCTTCTTCAACTTCTTTGTGTCTGGCAAAGTGATTTTCAAGCCGTTTTCTGTTAGACTCCAAGAGACCTTTTCTTGGGTGTTGGGTATATCGATACTGACTATATCTTTGTGCACATCTCTCAATGCTTTTAGCGTTATCTCTTGCTTTGGCTCGCCTAGTATTGTGACATAGACAATTTCTTTGAACGGATATGCATACTTTGCTGTATATCTAACATCCTCTCCAGTGAAGGCGAGTTTCCTCTCAGTGAAGAAACCTTCCTCAACTTTTGTAGGCCCCTCGCCAAACACTATCCACGGTTTTGAGCCATAAATGGACTCTCCATAGAGTTTCAGCCACTCACCAATGTTTATAAGTATCCTCTTCTGCTCTTCTGGTATTGTACCATCGGGCTTTGGACCTATGTTCAATAGGAAAACACCATTCTTGCTAACAACATCCACCATATGCTGAATTATAAACTCTGGCGCTTTATACTCAGCGTTTTTTATGTATCCCCACGACCTGTAGTCGACAGAAGTGTCGGCCAGCCATGGATAATCCTGTATTGTTGCCACAGTCCCTCTTTCAGCTAGATCTGGAACTGCCACATCCTTAGGGAAGGCACCGTGCTTATAGACTATGATAGGCTCTACGCCCCAGCCATAGCATCTGTTGTAGTAGTAAGCTGCAAAAGCCTTTAGATATGGCTCGAAGGCCGGGTTTGCTATCCACCAATCGAAGTACACTATCCAGGGCCTGTACCTCTCAACAACCTCAACAATTCTTAGCAACCAATCCATTAAGAAGCTGTGGTCTGGCGGAACATTATCTTTTGACGGTGGTGCTCTTGGATCTAGGGAAGCAGGCATGGCAGGTCCATAGAGATCGAAATATTTTGGGTCTCTAACATCTGAATCTATCTTCATGCCTGTGTTGAAGAACCACCAGTGCTCTGCTCTATGATAAGACACGCCAAATATTAGCCCCCTATCCTCGACAGCTATCTTAAGCTCTTTAACTATATCCCTCTTCGGGCCAACTTTAGAGGCACACCACCTAGTGTAGCTAGAGTCCCACAATGCGAAGCCGTCGTGGTGCTCTGCAACAAGAACAACGAATTTTGCGCCTGCTCTCTCGAATATCCTAGCCCATTCATCTGGGTCCCAGTTCTCGGGTTCACCTCTTTATATGTTTGTATATGTTTTTATATAAATGGTCATCGGCTCATCTCTGTTTGGGGTGGTCTGTTGGATTTCACCCTTCATTCCACCCCCATTCGGGGAAGACCCAAGGCTTCCCCACATCCCCCGTAAGTAGATATTCGTGGCTCCAACAAAATCTCTGTCTCTTTTGAATCCACATGTCTTGCAAATAGCTAGTCTATGTACATAGACTAGCCTAGAACCACACCTTGGACAAGTCGATGACGTGTTCCTAGGGTCTACTACAATTATTGGAATGTTGTACTCAATTGCTTTTGACATAACTGCGTGATGAAGTCTTCTATAAGCAAATAGTGCTAGCTTCCACCTAACACTACTGCTTTTGCCATTAACAGATTCTTTCAAGTGCTCTAAATCCTCTAAGACGACTGCATGTCTTCGTTTATGTGCTTTTACAACAATATCTTTTGCAAGCTTCCAGCAGAAATCATTGATGATGTTCCTAGCCCTTCTGTGTAGAGCCTTAACCCTGTTTAGAATCCTCTCGTTGTATCTCCACCTCTTAGAATATCTCTTCAGCTCTAGCCCTCTTGCTCAATGCTTCAACAAATCTTGTTCTATATCTCCTAGCCTCAGAGCCATCGAATGTTGTAATAGTTCTCAGGTTCAAATCTACTGCTGTGAAGCCTTTTGGAACATATGGATTATACTTAACCTCGAAGACTATGCTGACAAAGATTTTCTTGTTCTCGTATCTTATGTGAACCTCCTTCCACTTCAAATTTTTGAATCTCTCAATATACTCTTTCCTGTGTCTTAGCCTTAGTGTATACCGCTTGTCTCTCAGGACAACTCTGACAACTCCTTTGTCTAATTCGACTTTTGCGTCTTGGTGGTCTAGCCTAGCAGACAATCTTCTAATACTCGGCTTGTTGCCATTGCTACTTTTAGCGACTTTGACTAAAGCTAAAGCATATTAGTATATGTTTCTAGCTACATGTGCTCTAAAGCCATATTCTCTGAGCACTGGGTAGAACAATTGGTGTAGCTGACTCTTCTTCGGAAGCTCATCTAAATCCCATAGAGCGTCTACGACTTTCTGCAACGCATACCTATATATTGTTAAATCCCGTAGCAAGTCGCTAGCATTCCCTTCGACAACCTCTGCCTCTGCCTTAAAGGCTTTGTAGTATGTACCCTCAGGCATCCACCTACCGATTAGGTGGATAGACGCCTTCATCGGGCTTCGCCAGTCTAGGCATTTAGAGTACAAGCTTATAAACTTTTACACTCTATAGTTTATGCAGTGAGAGTTATGGTCTCGATATACGTGTTTGAGGCAAAGATTGTAAAGACCATGAGGAAATACCTGATATACCCACCAAAAGAATACCAAGAGAAGCTATCAAAGCTACACGGAAAGAAGGTTAAGGTGGTGGTGATAGAGGAAAGTGATTAAAAATAATCAAATAGAGACATAAGCTAAGTTACGAAGAGCATGCTTTTATATGCAGTCATATAAATTTTGCTACGGCTGTGAACATGGGTATAAAGTCTTTGTATCCAAAATCTCTGTGGGGGCCAAAGTTCTTTAGATGATACTCGTACTCTGGTTGTGAAGGGTCGTACATGTTTCTAGGGTACCACCCGTTACCAAAGGCAGGTACAGAATATGCTCCCCAGTGAATGAATATGCCGAATCTCGAGTCTGTGAACCACTTTG
The DNA here is from genome assembly GCA_038735125.1 of Ignisphaera sp. Classification (NCBI taxonomy): domain Archaea; kingdom Thermoproteati; phylum Thermoproteota; class Thermoprotei; order Desulfurococcales; family Desulfurococcaceae; genus Ignisphaera; species Ignisphaera sp. Next base: position 62,501 of record JAVYNU010000002.1, on the reverse strand, counting down.
GAACCTTATACATGCTTAGTGAATCCCATGACGGCTTGAAAGACCCTTTCACAGGGGCTGGAATAGTGGACAAGATCTCCTCGGGGCTCATAGCCATATCCCAGCGACTTATCGATACCAATTATTAATAAGCCCAGATGCTAGATAGCTGAAAAGGGTGTTTAACGGTGTTCGGACTTGTTGAAGGCTTTTACCTGCTTCTGAGAGACAAGTCCATATTCTATGTCAAGGGGGTTTCCCATCCGCCAAACAAGGTTGTGGCCTTTCCCAAGTATATACCTAGAAGCGATGGGGATAGGATACACCCATCCGGGCTTAGATATGCGAAAATCCCTGGTGTAGACAATGAGACGATGTATCTACTCAATAGCTACCCCCGTTACATAGCCCACGATAGTTTCTTCTGCCGGCCAGTCCCCACAGTCCCCCTAAGCGACATAGAAACAGTTTTGAATCCTCTTGAAAAAGCCGAAGAAATATTATCATATAGAGCAGTCGAAGACGATGTTATTAGAAGTGTTAGAGAGTTTATACTGCTCGCCAATGAAGTTGGCGGCGTTAGGAACATTGGTATCTCAGGATCTATTCTAGCGGATCTGCACACTCGCGACTCAGACATCGACATTGTTGTCTATGGCTGGCGCGACTCCATCAAAATGTATAGATTTCTACAAGATGTTGTTAACGATAAGAGCCTTGGCTTTGCGAAGTACTCTGGTGATGCTTTGCGAGAGCTGTATAGGGAGAGGGTGTCCGAGACCCCTATACCATTTGAGAAATTCGCTGAGATAGAGTCTAAGAGGGTTTTGGAAGGCTTATTCAGAGGAAGAAAATACTTTATTAGATTGGTGAAAGAGCCTGAGAAAGACGATATGTACAGTTCCTACACATGTACAAAAATCGGTGTAGCAACTCTAAAGCTTAGAATAGAAGATGATTCAGATTCAATATTCACTCCATGTAGATATAAGGTAGAGGTAGAGGAGTTCATAGAAGGCACTATTACCAACGTTGAAGAGGTCTATAGTCTTAGGGGGAGATTCAACGAAATAGCTAAGAAAGGCGACATCGTCTTGGCCAGAGGATCCGTCGAATTGCTTAGATACGGTGATGGCCCTACTAAATATAGACTATATGTTGGTGATACAGGGGATTTCATCTACCCGATAAAAAAATCGTAGCTCAATAAAGTAAAGTCCATGTTGTACAAAGATTTTTATATAGGTTTTTGAATAAACTTTTATAGAGGGTGTGAGTTGTATGGCAAAAATAGGTATTAGATTTGGGGAGGCTCTTGTTGGCGAAGAGCCTGAGATTGCCCACATAGACTTGATTATAGGGGATAAAGATGGACCTGCAGGCATAGGCTTTGCATTTGGTCTAGCCCACCAGACATATGGACACACAAAGCTGTTTGCTGTTCTAACACCAAATCTTCTTGTCAAGCCTGTTACACTGATAGTCCCCAAGGTGACTATAAAGAATTTGAAGCAGGCAGAGCTGGTTTTTGGTGCAGCTCAGTATGCTGTTGCAAAAGCTGTTGCTGATGCCGTTGCCGAGGGCATTATACCAAAGGATATTGTTGAAGATGTTGTGATAATCTGTGGGGTGTTTGTTCATCCAGCTGCTAAAGACCCTGACAAGGTGTTTAAATTCAATTACGAAGCTACGAAGCTAGCTATTAAGAGAGCCATGGAGGGAGAGCCAAAGATAGATGAAATACTTGCGAAGAAAGATACTGTTGCGCACCCCTTCTACAAGCCAAAGAAGTGAAAATCAACTCTTTTTCACTTTTTCAACAACTCTAATACTCTCAATTTCTGTGTATGGATATTGGCCCTTCTCATCCTTTTCATACTTCTTAACCATATCCCATACATTCAGAAGAGCTATTGAAACAGCTGTTAGAGCCTCCATCTCCACACCTGTTCTCTCACGAGTTTTAACCAAAACCTCTATACAAAGCCTTTCATCCTCTAGCCAAATCCTGGGCTCCACATAGTCTATCTTTATGGGGTGGCAAAAAGGCAATATCATATGCGCTAGCTTGGCGGATGATATTGCCACGAGAGATGATGCTACTATAACATCGCCTTTCTCAACCTCTCTATTCCCAATCCTCTCAACAGTTTCTCTCCTAAGCTTTATACACCCTCTTGCAACAGCTTCTCTAAAAACCTCTGGTTTTTCGCTTACATCAACCATTTTTACAGACATAGATTTTAACCTCTGAAAACTTGTTAAACAATTTCGTGGTGTCTATGCTAATATCCTTTGTAGACGCTAAAAATGGTTTAAAGTTCCTAGAATATTTGAGGAATATCGGATGCACTGTAGATGAAGAAGCACATACAGTACTGCCAGATTCATCGGAATATGGCTTATACACATGCAGACAGGATGGGATTCTGAAAGCAGTTTTCGTAATGCACTACATAGACCATCACTATGCTGCCTTAATGGATCTTAAAGACAATGCAAGTGATAGAGAAGTTATAGAAGCACTACTGAAGGCAAAGGAAAAGGGTGTCTGGATGGCACCGATAGAGCCAATAATCTACATACCGGTTGATTATGAGATCATCAAAAAACTTAGTATATATGGAGATGATATTCCTGCTGAGGCAGCAAAACATGTAGAAATATACCTCAACTCCAATACTGCCTGGAGAGAATTATTAAGAGAGTCTATTTCCAGTCTTATTAAATTTATTCAAAACATTGCAAATACATTTGAAGTTTAGCCTTTCAAATAGGTTCAAAAACTTATATATAGCCTTAGATAATAGCTACTTTAGGAGTACAAACAATAAACTTGGTGCAAGCGGTGGAAAATGAGAAGCAAGAGCTTGTGAATATAGCTAAGGAGATATGTTCGAGGTATAGGGTCTTGTGTCTAGAATCAGATGATGAGCTAGACTATAGGTTGCTAATATTCTCATTAACTTGGATAGAGAACTTTTTCTATGTGGATCCACAGTCATGTAGCAAGGATCTGGTTTGCGCTGAGAAGATATTTGAGATGCATAGAGATGTTCTGGAGTATGCTTTAAGAGGAGAGTACATAATTGATTTACACAAAGAAAAGTTTCTAGAGACCGTAGAGAAGCTTCTCAAAATAGGATAATTTTCGATTTCTGTTTGGGGGTATTTAGTGCTTATGCCTGATTCTTTTCCAAGGATTGAAGCAAAGCTCTTTCCACAACTGCTTAGCAACAACCCTATTTAGAGATAGTGATGCTAGGTAATCTAGCTCTAGATGCCCTTTATACAAGACAATGTCGTCTTCATATGAGCATGCAAGCCTTTCTAAAAAGTCTATGGTGCTTTCTTTGAGATGCTCAAAAGGTATCTCGCTATAGTCAAGATCCTTGAACATCTTTCTCGATGCCACATTATCTCTATGTGTAGTAGCTATATACATGCTACCATCAGAAATGTACTCAGCTGAGGATACAAGGGCTTTGCCTATACCTCTTCCTCTATACATTTCCTCAACAGCCACATAGTAGATAACAACTAAGTTGCTTGGGCTAAGCTTAGCCTCATAGAATAATAGCGACCCTACCTCAACATTATTAACCAAGGCTACCAACGCCCTACACCTTCCTAGCTCTAAACATGCTGCAGCAAAGTAGGCTTGATACCACCCCATATTTTTAACAAGGATAGCTTTGACCGTGTCTAAACATTCTATGCCACATTCAACTATCTTCACTTTTAGCATCCTCATTCATTTTCGGTTATCTCTCTCCTTTATAATCTTCCACTCAATTAAATAATACTGTAGTAGTTCACAAGTATTACCATGGCTGATAAATGTGCTTTCAAATGCCCTCGACTTTGCACTAACATATTTTGGTGCTATCAGAAGTAAGGTTGATGAGGTAATAAGTTTTGATGTTGCTAGAAATGTCAAGTCTATGTGGGTTTTCTATAAGGGCTATCGAAACTCTTACCAAAAGAGACATAAGATAACGGCAATTGATAGCGGATACAACTATAGGGAGTTCCGAGGATATGCACTCTATATCCAGAACACTGTATGGGTTTCTATAGATGGTAGTAGCGAGGAGATAAGCAATGGGGTAGTCGATATAGATGTTATATCCAGTAGCAATATAGAGTATGATCTTTCTCTACTCTCATCAATAAGAGAAATAGATTTTGTATACCAACTCATTCAAAATACTGACATTGCTTTGATTGATGGTAGTCTAATAGCTGTTTTCTCCAAGATTAGAAAGGCTCTATTTGATGGGGGTAACGAGCTTGTTGAAGCAAAGGGATTTAACATCAAAGATGTTTTGAATAACTTGCTAATAACACTTTCTCTATATCCAAGCAAAGTATTCTTCATTTCAAAGAACTCTACAGCTAAAGATGTTCTCGGCCTAGTCAAAGGGGATATATACTATTTTGAGAGATATACCGATGGCATGCCTGGATACACAAAACCTGTGGATCTGACCAACTCTAGACATATAGGCATTGCAGTAGCAGCAAAAACTTTTAGACAGAGTGTAAAGAGAGTTACAGGTATTGATGCCACCATCTACATGTCTTATGCTAGATTCGAGCCATTTTCGAGAATATACAGAATAGAGTTTGTTGGGGAAGCTGGTGAACCAGTAGAGCCTAGAATTAAACATTTAATAGATGTTCTATCGCAATACATAGTCTCTGGCTACCCCTACCCACTTATGAGGGCAGACCAAATAGCTCGTGTCAGTATTGGAGATGTTGAGAGAATAGCTACTGTACTAGGCATTTCCTCTGATCCATATGACAGAGAGCCTCTGTAGGTGATCGGGTAATGGCTTTACAAAAACTTGTAGAGTTGGGGGATACTACTGGGGATGGCGAGGTTGTTGGCTATGTGGTTGGAGAGTCTAAGCCCTATAGAGCAGAGATCCTAGCTTTTAGACCTCTTGCAATGGGCGAATACTTGTATATGGAGTATCATGGGTATAGGGTGCTAGCATTTGTTGCAAACTCTATAACTGGCAGCACTATTATATCAAGGGATCTAATTGATCCTCGAGATGTTGAGAGACTTGTTAAGAGTGTGAGAGTTGGCGAGAGGCTTTTCTACCATAGGGGCGTGATTAAGATTCTAGGCTCTATGGAAGACAATGGCCACAAGCTCCACATACCTGCTATACCGCCCCCACCAGGGACAGAGGTGTACAAAGCCCCAAAAACTGTTTTAGAGACTGTGTTTAGCCCAAGGAGACATGGCTATGTGAGGATTGGCGCGCTTCTGAGAGAGCCAGAGACAGAGGTTAGGGTGAATATCAACAAAATTGTCTCTAGGCATTTAGGTGTGCTTGCGATGACTGGAATGGGAAAGAGCAACCTCGTTGCATTGATTGCTAAGAGGGTTGAGGAATTGGGGGGAACCATAGTTATATTCGATTACCACGGGGAATACACATCGCTTAGAAACACCACTTTGATAAAGCCTGTTCTAGACCCTTTGAGGCTAACCCTAGATGAGCTTGCAAGACTTTTGAACATACCGAGGAATGCAACTAGACAGAGAATGGTGCTCAAAGAGTGTTTGGATTCAATTGATCTAGAATCAGCTAAGGAGTTTTTCAATGTCATGAAGAGATGCGTTCAGGGGAGGGTTGCAAGATACGGTATCTCTGCCCAAAAGGTTCTAGACTCTCTAACTGTCTATGAAAACTTTTTGAAGAGAATTCTCAAAGAGGATTCAGGTGATGTCATGGACAGGATAGTTGTAGGCTCTATAAATGTTGTTGATTTAAGTGAGTTGCATCTAAACCACGCCGATGCTGTGATAGCGCATTGGCTATCAAGACTCTTGGAGGCTAGGAAGGCTAGTGTGTGGAGCAATGGTTCAAGAGGATTTCCAACACCACTTATAGCGGTTATAGAAGAGGCCCATGTTTTCATACCTGCAGATGAAGAAACAGCTACAAAGTATAGTGCATCGCTTGTGGCTAGAGAGGGTAGAAAATTTGGTTTGGGGCTTGTTATAGTGTCTCAGAGACCCAGGGGATTAGACCCAACCATCCTTAGCCAGTTAGGAAATCTAGCAATTCTTCGAATAGTTCATCCAGAGGACCAGGCATATATAGCCAAGTATTGTGAGCCCGTTATGCAGGATGTTATGGAGGAGCTACCAGGTCTCAACATTGGAGAGGCCATATTGCTTGGGGAGTGGGTGCCAATACCAGCTGCCACCAGAATTGATTTGGTTAGCGAAAAAGTTAGTGGTATGGATATTGATGCTGTGGGTATTTGGAGCAGATATGGAAAAAGAGGCTAGATCTCCAAGTCTCTTAGCGTTAATTTCTTCTTGCTTCTTCCACTTTCAATTGATTCTAGCTCCTCCGACAAAATTTCTTCTTCTTTCTTGGTTTCCCTCAAGCACCCAAGATCTCTGAGCTTAATAAAGACATTTCTAACTGCTAGAAATACTTCATCCTCGCTTTTCGCACCTGTTATAACCATCTTCCCACTACTGAATATAAGTAGAACGACATGAGGATCGCTCATTCTGTATATGAGGCCTGGGAACTGCTCTGGTTCATACATTGTGTTCTCCAATAGGAAAGCAACCTTCTCTAGCATAACCTCTGAACCAATGTTTGCAGATGCTACAATGTTTTGTATCTGTATCCTCGGCTTGGACGATATTGTAACATAGTATTTTAGAAGCATTTTAATTATCTTCTTCACAGCTCTTATAAGCATTGGAGTGCTCTTAGCACCTGTAACAACCATTCTCCCAGATCTGAAGACAAGTGCTGTAACCTTTGGATTGTCCATTCTCAGTACAAGCCCTGGAAACTGCTCCGGATCGTACTCAACATTTGGCAGTACCTTGTCAAGGTAGTCTAGATCTATGTTCTGACCTATTGATACTGTGGCAACTATATTCTCAACCTTAACATTTATGAATGGGTTGTTTAGATCTAGGAGATATTTCTCATAAAATTGTTTATAATAGGAATCTAGAGATGAAATAATCTCACTCTCAATTCAAGTTTTTTAACTCAAACTTATATACCCTTAACAGGGTTTATAAGCTCTTTTTAAATTATGCCAATGAATTAAAACATTGCTAAAAGATCTTCTACGGCAGATAGCGTTGGAAGCTCGAACAAACCTTCATTCTCGACTATTGCAAAAGGCTTTGCATCTCGTAAAACACCAAATCTCTTTATAATTGGAGACAAGTAACTTTCAGGCGATGTTGAAACAGATGTACCCGTTTGATAAGCTCCTGCTGCAGGTAGCACAATAGCCGTTGACCCGTTCTGAAATGGTATCCTCAGAAAACATGGAAGCTTTGTAACAGATTCTGTGACAGGATCTTTTAACGCTATGCTTGGATGTTCATGGCCCATTATAATTAGCTTTGTGTTGTCCTCCAACTCCAATTTCTTATGTCCATGAACAAAAAGTATGTTTCCAAACTCCATAGTCTCATAAAACTCTATCCCATATCTCTGCGACAGAGAGTATATGAAGTTGTCGTGGTTTCCCCTCACCAGAACAACTCTATTGAATCTCTTCTTGACGTAGAGGATAAACTCATGGAGATCCCTAGTCTCTCTTCTACCAAGCTTGTCGAACAAATGCTTTATATCCCCAACAATAATGAGTGTATCCACATTTACTGTGTTCAGAGCCTTTTCAATGATATCTATAGCCTTGTTTAACTGCATTCTAGGAATGTAAACCCCCTTCGTAGCCATATACTCCTCAAAACCGAGATGGATATCGGCAACAACAAGAGATTTCAAGCTACCGGTAGAGAGATAGGCTATGGGAAGATCATCGACGCCGTAGATACCATTGTAAATCTCGTATAGCATAGCCACTCTCGCAGATCTTTTACCGCTGCAGAATGTCTAACCTAGCAAAAAGTCTTATGCACTCCTTAGCTCTACTGTTTTAGCATGGCTCTATTGTTGAGGGGGGTTTCGATGATATTGCATATGTAACCATCGTTACACTGGGTATTTCCCGCGCTATTCTATTCGATATCCTTTCAAGAGTTTCGAGTGGTATTTTGCTCCAATCAGCTGTCATGGCATCTTCGCTTTCAACAATCCTCACAGTAACTATGTATCCCAATTCTCTTCTATCTCCTTTTACACCAACCCATCTATCCTCTCCAACAACTGCAAATGCTTGCCAAACCCTCTCGTACAGCCCCTCCTTCTTCAGCTCTTCCTCAACTATTTTAGAAGCCCTTCTGACTATCGCCAGCTTCTCTTCTGTTACCTCACCAATTATCCTAACGGCTAGTCCAGGGCCTGGAAACGGGTGTCTATATGCCCATTCTCTTGGCACTCCAAGCGCTATAGCCAGTTTCCTCACCTCATCTTTGTATAGATGTCTTATAGGCTCTAAAATCCTTAGATTTAGCCATTTTGGCAGTCCAGCGACATTGTGATGGCTCTTGATCTTATCTGCGCCAACTGCACCACCACTTTCTATGACATCTGGGTATGTTGTTCCCTGGGCAAGCCACTTTATATCTTTGTCGCTTTCGGCGATCTCCTTGAATATTTCTGCAAATAGTTCTCCTATGATCCTCCTCTTCTCCTCACAATCTTTAACACCTTTGAGTGCCTTCAAGAACCTCTGCGAGGCATCGATGTATATCGGGTTAATACCAAGGCCTCTAAGCATATTCAAAACCTCTCTATCCTCATCCTCTCTAAGAAGACCGTGGTTAACAAAAACAGCTACTAGCCTATCTCCAATGGCTCTTTTCAGTAGAAGAGCTGTTACAGTTGAGTCAACACCGCCACTAACTGCGCATAAGACCTTCTCATCCCTTCCCACAGCAGATTTAATTTCATCTACAATCCGATCGATTATGTTTCCCGGATTCCAGTTTTGCCTAGCCTTAGCTATTCTCATAACAAAATTTTCAATGAGTTTCCTACCCTTTGGAGTGTGGTAAACCTCTGGATGGAACTGAACACCATATACAGGTCTATCGATAAGCTTAAACGCTGCTATATAGCCTGTTTCAACAGATCTTGCCAAGGCAATGGCTTTGTCCCTAGGAACCTCAGCCACATAGTCGCTGTGGGACATCCACACAAACTCTCTCTTGCCCCAACCAGCAAAAATATCATTGTGTGCTACAATCTCTATCTCTGTTTTCCCATACTCGCCAACACCTCTCTCAACCCTACCACCAATCAAGTGGGCTAGAAGCTGATGTCCATAGCAAATACCTAGAACAGGCACACCAACATCAAGTACCCAGCCACCTATTACTGGAGGATTGGGAGATGCTATAATACTGCTAGGCCCGCCAGACAATATGATTGCCTTGGGCCTAATCCTCTCAACAACATCAACACTGAAATCAGTGTAATTGACAATCTCGCTATAAACATTGAGCTCCCTAACCCTTCTAGCAATCAAGTGAGCATACTGACCACCAAAATTGACTATGACTACAGTGTCAAACTCCTTGAATGGAGTCCAGCCACTCTCCATTATAGCACCTACAACGCCTTAAAAACTCAAAGCGTATAGTAAAAGTCTAGGATTATAAGCTCAAACGCGCTCTAGGCAACTCAACAAAATAGCGTTGTAAATGTTGATCAATTTTGATTCAGGCTTTTCTGCTTAGCTATACCCTAATATTATATTGAGTATATATGAATGCGTACCCAAATCTCATTGCCTGCCTCCCAAGCATTGCCATGCATAGGCTATAGCAAATTTTGTGAACACTTGTTCACGTTATGTGAATAACATGCACATGACCTGTTCACACAGACATAATGAAATAGTTGAATGGACATTTTAACAGATTTTTATTGGCTATTACCAGTAAGAATATATTTTTACGTGTATAAGCAGTTTTGCTACGAAATAAAAATGGGTGAGAAATAAAATGGGTGAAGACATCTCAGAAAAACTAGATAAGCTTGGGATAAAGTGGGTCAACCTCCAATTCACCGATGTTGTAGGCATATTCCGCCAGGTTACCGTGTCTAGGGAGTTGCTCACTCCAGAAGCTTTTGAAAATGGGCTGGGAAAGCTTGATGGCAGTAGTGTGAAGGGGTTTACAGGTATTGAAGAAAGCGATCTAAATCTTAAGCCGATTAAAGAGACTTTTGCTGTTATTCCATGGCTCAACGGAGTCGGTAGAATGATATGTGCTGTATATAGAGGTGGCGCCAGATTCCCCAAGGATCCCAGACACGTTGCTGAAGGTCTCGATAGCCTGCTTCGCGACAATGGCTTAAGGGCTTTTGTATCACCAGAGCTAGAGTTCTTCATATTTGACAAGGTCACAGTCTCTATAGACACTTGGAGACAGTTTGTCGAGATCATGAGTTCTGAGGGGTACTGGACCTCTTCACAGCCATTCAATATACTGAAGGAAGGCTACTACGTTACCTATCCAAATGATAAGTTTGAGGAGCTGAAAATCGAGATTGGTGAAACACTCAAGAAGTTCTTTGGCATAAATGTCGAGGTATTTCACCACGAGGTTGCTGGAGCTTCACAACATGAAATAAACTTCAGAGGTGGTGAGGTAACAAACACTGCAGATGTTGTTCAAACTGTGAAATATGTTATTAGATCTATTGCCAGTAAGAAAGGGTATATAGCAACATTCATGCCAAAGCCTCTCTACGGAGATAATGGATCTGGCATGCACGTTCATGTAAGCATTTGGAGAAATGGGGAGAACCTATTTTATGATCCAAGCGATGAATATGCAGGGATAAGCCAATATGCGAGATACTTCATAGGAGGCTTGATAGAACATGGAAGAGCTTTATCAGCACTTGTAAGCCCCACCGTTAATAGCTACAAGAGGCTTATACCGGGCTATGAAGCTCCAGTCTACCTAGTCTGGAGCAAGGCAAATAGAAGTGCTGCCATAAGAGTTCCTGCATACCACAAACTCAATAGCCACTCTAAGAGAATAGAATATAGACCGCCAGACCCAACAGCAAATCCATACCTAGCCCTATCGGCAATAGTGCTGGCAGGTCTAGATGGAGTCAAGAAGAAGATAGACCCCGGCGACCCAATAGATGAGAACGTGTATAAGATGAGTCCACAGAGAAGAAAAGAGCTTGGGATAAAAGAGCTTCCAGGGTCGTTGGACGAGGCATTAGATGAGCTGGAAACAGATAACGAGTGGCTAAAGCCTATCTATCCAAGCGAGTTGATAGAGACTTATATAGAGTTGAAGAGGGAGGAGGCTAGGAAGATACAGTCATATCCATCGCCAGCAGAAATATACAACTATATAAACTACTAAACATTATTTTATACTTGCTTATACATACTTAAATTTATTAAACAATTAAGATATACTTAGTTGATTATAATTTAGCAGAAAAACTAAGGTAGCAATACCTATGTGTGGTATAGTAGGCGTGATGTCCACAGATGGTTTTGGCCCCGTTGGAGCTTATCTTATAGATTCCTTGGAGGCTCTTCAGCACCGCGGAAAAGACTCTGTGGGTGTAGCTGTATATAATGCAGGGTACGTAGAGAGGGATGCCATTAAGCTACATGTTCTAACAAAAGATGTTGTAGGCGCTTTAAGCAAGGTTTCAACAGCTATTGCCTCTGTTCATGGAGACATCAGAAATATTACTATGGGACTCTATTTGAAGGAAGGCTATAGCTACGATTCTATAGAGATAGTCTATAAGGGCTCTATAAAGCATTTGTATGATGCTGTGGAGTCTACTGGTGTAGCAAAGGTTGTGAGTATTGGTAGAAGAGCTCTTATATACAAATACACCACAACTGTGAGGGAATTCAATGGTATTTTCAATATTTCTGGTTTCCAAGGATCTCATGGCATTGGGCATGTGAGATTCTCAACAGAAAGCGGTGTTGATATATTTCATGCACATCCATTTCAAGACCTTGAGAATCCCGATATAACCGTTGTTCACAATGGGCAAATAACCAACTATTGGAAGCTTAGGTCGCTACTTGAGATGAAGGGCGTAGAATTTCTAACAGACAATGATTCTGAGCTAATAGTTCACTATGTTGCATACAAAATGTCTAAGGGACTATCACTAGAGGCAGCACTCAAAGATGCTATAAATGTGTTGGAAGGTCCTTTTGCATTCATTATCGCTACTCCCGACGAGATTGGTGTAGCATGTGATAGACTTGGTCTAAGACCACTTGTTATTGGCATTTCTGACACTATTCATGTTGCTGCAAGTGAGGAAAGAGCTCTACAAGTTCTCGAATCTAAATATAATGCAAAGTTTCGTAAAAAACAGTTGAACTCAGGTGAAGTTGTTGTATGGAGGCTAAAAAGATGATAATGCTATCAGCTAAGAATCTAAGTCCACGAGATGTTAACAGAGCTCTAAGGCAAATTGTTAGTGAGGGTGTAGAAGATGTAGAGATTAGCGATCCTAATGGTATACACTACCTTGCTGTGGGATTAAAAGGATCTATCAACATATATGTTAGAGGGTCTGTTGGATTCTACGTAGCAGCTTTAATGCATGGGCCTAGGGTATATGTAGAAGGCAATGCTGGTTGGTTCGCAGGGGAGAATATGTCTAGTGGAGAGCTGGTGATAATGGGAGATGCTGGTAATGGTACCGGTCAATACATTCTTGGCGGGACAATAGTTGTTAATGGCGATGCCGGTGCCCGTGTAGGTGCGTTAATGAAGAAAGGAACTGTTATTGTCAATGGAAAAACAGATATTATGACTGGTATGTACATGTTCGGCGGTAAAATCATTGTATTGGGTAATGTTGGAGAATATGTAGGAGAGCTTATGATTGGTGGCGAAATCTATGTTGGCGGTGGGTATGAAAGTCTTGGAAAAAATGCAATTGTTAAAGAAGCTTCAGAAGAGGAGAAGGAGCAGATAAACAATGTGTTGAGCAGCTATGGAATCAAGGGTAAGAGCAGCTATTTCAAAATTGTTCCACAAAGCAGAAGACCTGTATATGGGCACCAACAATATTTGGGGGTGCCAGAACCTCTAATCCCGAAGTATAAGGTTGAAATTCTGTATGATATTTGTAACGGCTGTAGAGAATGTGTTAAGGCATGCCCACAAGGTGTTTTCTATGCTGTGCAGAAGGATAGTGAATACAAGGTTGTGCCACGCAATATAAACAAATGTGTTGGTTGCTATGCATGTGTTAGAGCATGCCCCAATAAAGCTATCCATGTAATTCCCTTGCCAGATCTAAGACGTGTTGGCTTTTGGGATACAGAATCAATTAATTACACCATCCAGACCTCTGTTACTGGAATACCTCTAGTCAGGGGCACTGGTGCAAGAAACTTTAACTTGCCATCACTTGACGAACTGCTGATCCTTCCTGCACAACTATCGAGACCTCCCATCGATAGCTATAGAGAGCCTTGTGACACTGAAGTGGTTTTAGGCTTTAGATTTGCTGAAAGGCCCTTGAGACTCAAAGCACCTATAATTATAGGTGCTATGAGCTATGGCTCACTAAGTAAAGAGGCTAAAATAGCCATTGCTAGGGCAACTTCAAGAGTTGGGATCGCTGTTAACACTGGTGAAGGTGGTATGCTGCCAGAGGAGAGGGCTGAGGCAAAAATACTTATTGCACAATATGCTAGCGGAAGGTTCGGTGTAACAATAGACTATCTACTCAATGCCGATGCCATAGAAATTAAGATAGGGCAGGGAGCCAAGCCTGGACAAGGAGGCCTTTTGATGGGGGAGAAGGTAACAGAAGAGATAGCGCAGCTAAGGGGTATACCAGTTGGAGCAGATGCTATAAGCCCAGCCAGGCATCTGGACATTGTTGGACCCGAAGATCTGAAGATGAAGATAGATGAGCTGAGAGAGGCCACCGACTGGAAAATCCCAATAATTGTCAAAATTGCTGCTGGGAGAGTAAGAGACGATGTGAAAATAGCGGCTAAGGCTGGTGCAGATATCATTGTTGTCGATGCTAAACCGGCTGGGACAGGCGCTTCACCAAATCTAGTCACAGACCATGTTGGATACCCAGTTATTGCAGCTGTTGTAGAGGCTGACAGGGCTTTGAGAGAACTGGGGCTAAGAGACGAGGTATCGCTGGTTGTATCTGGCGGCATTAGAAATGGTGCTGACATAGCAAAGCTCATAGCACTAGGGGCGGATGCTGTTGCCGTTGGAACTCCTGTTCTAGTTGCCATGGGATGCACAATGTGTGGACTCTGCAACACGGGTAGGTGCCCCTATGGGATAGCAACTCAGAACCCTGCTCTCAGGAAAAGACTAGATGTAGAGAGGGCTGCAAAAGCTGTAGAGAATCTCTTGCATTCAATGATAAAAGAGTTGTGCATGTTCTCACAGCTAGCTGGAAAAACCTCGCCTAAGGGGTTGGAGAAAGAGGATCTAAGAGCGTTGACGCTAGAAGCATCTCTTATAGCAGGGGTAAAGCTGGTTGGATTAGAGGGTGTGCCAAGCAAATGTCAGGAGCATTAACTAAGTGTATGCCGCGAACAAATTTGGAAACCAATATCTAGTTCATAATCTCGAAAAACACATCATAACTGATTATTTAAAAAACAATGTTTTAGCTAGCTTTTCACTGAGCAGTCTTTACTATCTGTTTCTCAATAGCAATGCTCTGAACTCTGGGAGCTTTCATCAAATGTCTTTGGACCAATACTATCGCGCCCCACGTGGCTGTAACGGCAATGCTCATCGCCACCCCTGCTGTCGCTATCTCATGTAATGCTGTTGCCCATTCTGTTGGCGAGCTCATTGCTGTTAGAAATGGTGGCCATGGCACTATTTCCCCGTGCCAGAGATGCTCAAATGCCAGTAGTGCTGCTCCTCCCCATAGCATTGCTTCTAGAAGACCTAAATTAACTTTTTCGCTTACACTTTTGAACAGTCGTCTTATGATAGACACTATAACCGCTAGTATTGTTGGTGCTATGAAGCACGCCATTTTTTGTGCACCGAAAAACTTTTATTGTGCACCAGATATATAAGTTTTTGTGATGTTTGATGTGGCTCTTGATACTAGCTTATGCGGCAGCCATATCGACTATGCTTTGGTATAGCAAAGCCGAGAACGATGTCTATGGCTATAAATATCTGGCTGCAATCCTTTGGGGAGCGACGATCATGGTTTTCATAGACCATCTCTACAGTTATTTCAGCGAGGGTGGGGAGTTCATGGAGATCTCCGCAGATGCTGCTGTCCTGGGCTTCTCAATGCTTTTAATAGCGATTCTGATATGGATTCTGATAGTCTTTGTTAAAGACCCTAGAAAAGTTCTTCACAAGAGATAGCATTTTTAGGGTTGCTTAGAAACATTTTCCCTGATTCAAATGAATATCGATGCTACTGTATCTATCCTGGCCAACGTGCTTTACACTGTTATGAGAAAGAGAGTTAGTACTAGAAAGGCCTTTGCCTACACCTGCAAAAGATTTGGATGTGGCAAGGCTCTTCTAGAAAGAGAGTTTCTGTATAGGCTAGCCCAAGAGTTTGTCTCTAGCTATTACAAGGTTCTGTACATCGTGGAGAATAGTGGGAATATCATAAATCCAAGCCACAGGGTGCTGGCAAGGGCATTTATGTACCTTTGGCTTGTTGAAAGAGGTGAGAAGATAGATTCTAAGCTTAGAAAATCTGTGAAAAGGGATGTGCCTAGAATAGATGTGGCAATTCCGTTTGATGAGCCGTGGGCCATTCTATCCTACCCAAAATGGCTTTTCGAAAGACTTGCAAGTGTTATGCCTACTGAAGAGGTTGTCAAGATGCTTAGCGCTATGAATAAGAGGGTTCTATGGATAAGGGTAAACACCTTGAAGATAGATGTAGACAAGGCTTTGAAGCTTCTTGAAAAAGAGGATGTGTACTACGAGACCTATAGAGACATACCATTTCTCCTTAGAGTTGTTAAGAGCAGGAAACCCATTAGAAAGCTAGATCTATTCAAAAACGGCTCTATAATAATACAGGACAAGGCCAGCGTCTTGACTGTTCTAGCCCTTGAGCCAGAGCCTGATATGCTAGTATACGACTTTGCCGCTGCCCCAGGCATAAAAACATCTCTTATAATGCAACTAACAGAGAATAGGGCTAGGGTAGTAGCATTCGATTTGTCTAGAAGAAGACTAGAGTCTATGAAAACGCTTTTGGAGAGGTATGGTGTAGACACATCGAGAGTAGATCTAGTTCTGTCTGACAGCACAAAAACATCACTCAGTAGAGAGGCTGATGCCATCCTAGTCGATGCCACTTGTAGTAGTAGTGGAGCTATTTCAAAGGATCCAGCAATAAAGATTATTCTAAGAGACCCCAAAATCCCGCAAAAAATGAGTGCTATTCAAACCAACATGCTTCTCAACGCTCTGAAACATGGAGAGAGAATAGTCTATGCGGTATGCTCTATACTCCCAGACGAGGGCGAGGAGGTAATTGAAAAGGTTCTGGCTACGAGCCCAAGCCAAAGGCTTGTAGATCCTAGGATACCTGCCTCAAGAGGTTATAAAAACTATAAGATATGGGACAAGATTAGGAGAACAATTCCACATATAGATGAAAGCGAGGGCTTTTTCATAGCGAGGCTTGAAAAATGACTTCATAAACACTTATAAAATTCTTAAATATGCGAAAGAGTAATACACCTTTTAAGCTAAGATATAAACTGAGCCGTCATGAACAAAAGACTCATATCCATTAGAAGACATGAAAATGGCTATGATATAAACCTTATAGAATTTCTCGACAGCAAAAGATGCCATGGCATACAAATTAGGGTTTCTTCATCTAATACAGTTGAAATTTATGGCTTTGACGATGGTTTTCCAAGCCCCATTAACATGTTTCAGAGTAGCGGTAGGTGGCACTGGGCCACCATTAAATATGGGAATGCTCTAAAGATTATGAAGAACAATCCTTCATGCGAGGATCTTGCATATCATTTATACACAGTTGTGTCTATGTCAAAAGATCCCGTACTCATATCATTTGCTGAGAAATTTGTCAAACCATATTCAATGCATGGAAGGGTTCAGTGCCTAGATATTGAATTCACTTAAACCTTGCTATCTCTTTTAATCTGTTGGGCCATGGAGCGAGTGTATACCTCTTAAGCCACTCCTCATCAATTTTAGCATTTTTAAGCACATTCATAACATTCTCAATGAACTCCTTGCTTATTAAACCCTTTTCAGCAGCCGGGCATTCCAAATCGAGATACAGCACCTTTTCACCCGTAGCAAAATCATAGTATAGTATTAGTGGCCACAATCTGCAATCAAATGGTCTATGACAATATATCTTGCAAAAGCCATTACTATCTAAAAACTGGCATGGCTGGCCATTTCTCGAACCAATGGCCTTCACACTACCAACACTTGTTCCTATTTCAAACGCCGAGTTCTTGAAATCCTCCTCTTCTTCTGGTAATAACACTGCGTAGAATCTTCTGCAGCAATTCACTTTACAATTTTTGCATATATCCCCGAAATCTACAAAACTAAGCTTCTTAGTTAAATCGCTTTTCATTTAAACATCAAAAACACCTTACACTGTTTTAACTGTTTTAAGCTGTTGTTCAACTGGTACAGTGATTTTTAATCAATATATGTCCACCTAACTTGTTCAATAAAATTACAATACAATTGTTGATCGCTCCAATTATTCTGTGTAGTATATCACTTTTATTACTTTAAAATCTTCAAGACAATGTACATACTATCTATTCAATCCCGTGAAAAAGCTTCTCATGTACAATAGTTTTCTCTATTATGAGAACTATCTCAGCTTTTTTTCAAGTTCTTAACATAGGTATAGAACACATGACCTTACCCTGCTCTAAAGAACAAGGCTTTCGGTTGCAAATTAACGATTAACATTGCTAAATAGAAATATATATTATGTTTAACGGCTTCTCTTTAGGCGATTAATTTGACAGACAATTATGTTAGTAGAGCTAGACTCATAACATATTTCATAGCCTCCGCAATACTTCTTGAGGTAGCTGCATATCCAAAGCCTGGAAATGTTCATAGAGCAAGAGACTTTTCCGATACAAAGTTTGAGGACTTCCTAATAACAGGTGTTATAGGGTATTACTACATTTCAAAGGCTGTGGCTAGAGGGTGTAGAATTGCTAGTAGGAATGATAGGAGAATCAGGGTATTGTTTGGAGATCTTATCGAGGGTATTATGAGAGACTACAAATATGTTTCTGGTGGAGGTAATACATGCCTCGGTTCATCTCTCCTCTTACTCCCAATAGCAGTTGCAAGTGGTTATATCTTATGTAGTGATGGGTTAGTGAATATCCAAGCTGTTTGCACAACAGCTGTAACGCTTCTTCAACAGTATTCGACAGTTCTAGACTCAATACACTTTTATAATGCTATCAGATTTGTAAAGCCGAGTTACATAAGGAAAGAGGATAGTGTTGTGGAGCCTCCCAACGTCTGGGACGAGCATTATGAGACTAGGTTAAAAAGAGGTGGGTATACACTATGGCACATACTGCTGCATAGCTCTAAATGGGATATGGTATCACATGAAATTGTAAATGGGTATCCAAGATCTCAGATAAACATGTTTTTCCTAAGAGACAGATTCAATAGGCATAAGGATTGGAATAGAGCTGTTGTAGAGACATATTTATTCCAATTGTCAAGAGAGTTAGATACCTTGATATTAAGAAAACATGGCGCTGATGTGGCTAAAATGGTGATGGAGAGGGCTGCAAAGTTGCTAGACATGTGCCAAAAAGACTGGGGGACATGCATTAAATCACTGAATGATTTCGACAAGGAACTCGGCGATTTGGATGTAAACCCAGGTTCCACAGCAGATATAATCGTAGCGACTATAGCTTTGCATGCAATTGATAAGGGGTTTGAAATAATAAGATGAAGCTTTTCACCCAATATTTTGTGTCTAATTGACAAAGTATATAAATTGTGGCAAATGTACTTGTTAGTAATACTGGTTGGGGATGAAGATGATTAGAACAAGCCATGTTGGCAGTTTCCCTCTGTCATACTCTGAAGACAACATTAGAAGAGTTTTAAGAGACTTGAAGAGTATAGGTCTTGACGTGCCTACGTATCCCCAGCTCAGATCATTTATAGACATCTATCTCAAACCTTTGGAGTCTCTAGGGATTGTATATAGTAGGAGAGGAATTTATTTCTCTAGCAAGAAAAACTTTGAAAGACCCCCTCCAGAGGTTATTATCGAAGATGCTGAAAAAACCATCGAGATAGTTAGAAATGAGGGGCTCGCATTTAAGTGGCTGAGAGGACCTGTCACAGGTGCTTTTACATTATCCTCTAGGATCTATTTATCTGAGGATATCTCGAAGGGTTTGCAGTCGACTGTTCTCGCAGACAAGGATATAGTCAAAGACTTTTTCACAGCATTTGTAAGTAACTTAGCTAATAGGCTCAGCAACCTTGGATACAACATAGTCTTCATAGATGAACCAGCACTCACATTTATAGTTGGCAGAAGAATTCTTTATGGGTGGACAGAAGAGGAGATAATAGATGTTCTCAGCAAAGTCTCTAAGAGCGCTATAGCATCTGAAGTGGGTATCCACATATGTGGCCATCTGAACCCCAAGCTACTAGAAATTGTGTCAAGAGTTGACAAAATAAAGTATCTAAGCCTCGAATTCTTTGCAACGCCATCGAATATAGATCTAATAGATAAGAGCATGCTCAACAAATATGATAAAATAATCTCACCTGGAATAGTGGCTGCATCAAAACCAAAGGTTGAAGGTGTGGACGAAGCATATACAACACTTTTGAAGGTGTATGAAAGATCTGGAGGCAGGGTAGATCTTGTATCAGGCGATTGCGGCTTTGGAGGTCTAAGGGGAAGCCTAGGGGATGAAGAAAAAGAGTATGCAATATCAATAGATAAACTGAAGACAGTTATAGAAGCTGTTAGAAAGCTGGTAGCAAAAACTAATTGAATATTATTCACAGTTAATGCTTGGTATTTATCTATTCTAATCTAATCCAATTTAACACACCAATACCCTTTCGAAATCTTTTAGATGTTGCTCAATGCATACTTTCGTTTAATCTTTTTTATCCTACGTTAAACATTGGTGCCATCTTTTATTGTTTATCGATCTTATAGACAGACAAAATCATTTTAAAGCTTTAAAAAGTGCGTCTATGTAATAGAGTTGTTGGAGAGGTTCGATAGATGTGTAATAGTTTTCAATGGTGTTGAATTTATGCTTATAGAGCGACTTAGAGGGAATATGGCAATTCTTATAATTATAGTTGCTTTTGTAGCATCATTCTCTCTGTCGATATATATCCATATGCCTTATCCCCCAAATAAGGAGGCGATCTTTGGCGATCCAGGTTTTCTGTATACTGATATTGTATATGGCGTTTTTATTCCAAGGTTTCTTGACGTGGTTTCCTCTGCTGGGCTTATTGACTCTAAGATTTCTGATTACTGGTATAATAGAGATGCTTTAACAAGGCTTGTTAACGGCGATGTCAATATATTTACATGTCCTGCTCCATATAAGGACTACAAGTTTGAGTATCCACCTATGATAGCGCTTCTATGGTATTTCTCTACATGCACCTCATTTCTGTACACATACAACTTTGTTAAGGTTCCTAGAAATCCTCTGGAGTATAGATCCATAGTCTCTGAATATGTTATTCCGATGCACTTTGCCATACAAGTTTCTCTCACTGTTGCTTTCGCCCTTATTCTGGTTTTGTATATGCTTAGAATGGCTAAGATTATAAACTTTGATTATAGAAGAATTGCCCTACTATTTCTACTTCCATCAACGGTTATCTACTCTACATACAACTGGGACATCATAACAGTTACACTTGTCATGATGTCCCTTTACTATTTCCTCAACAGACGTTATTTCGTCAGTGGATCTCTACTAGGCTTAGCTGTTTCAACAAAAATCATACCGATATTAGCAGGGCTTTCAATTGGCTATGATCTTTTGCAAAAAACATTTGCAAAAAATTCTAATAACCATAGATACGATGATGTGACTATGTATCTGCTTGGTTTAGGGACAACAGGAGGCATTCCCTATGCAATTGTAGCAACATTGTTTAGCAAAGGTTTTGTAGACTTCATAAACCATCATTATTCGTGGTATTGCGAAAACTGTATATATCTTCTATTTGTCCAGAACATCTATAGTCCATTCCACAGAATACTGTTCTACATAATGACAACATTGTTCATGTTAATTATTATGATGGTTAGTCTCGATTATAATTGGAAGTTACTTAGTGTGACTTTCTCATCTCTTGCTGTGGGCACTGTTCTAAACTATGTGTTCTCGCCTCAGATGATGCTATTGCTAACACCATTGGCAATAGCTATTCTACCCCAAAGAATGCTTACAATATATGCCATAGCAGACTCCGCCAATGCATTGATAATACTACTGTTTTTTGAGGACTCAACTCTCAGAGCCCAGATATCGAAGTATGTTAGTGTATCAACATCTTTCTCGCCTTGGACTATAGACTCGCCAGTCCAGTGGATCGCTTTCATAAGGAATCTGCTACTATTCATAATACTCCTAGATGTAATTGCCCAGCTCATTCGCGGAAGCAGACATGGAGATTTGTCATGAAAAATAAAATGCTTTTAATCCCCCTAACCAGCATAGCAATACCATTGATATGCATAGCCATTTCCATAGCACTTTCCCCATGGTTCAGCATAACAGGCAATGCTCTTAGCGACTTGGGTCATGCAATCAATAGCAGAGCCTCTCCAATATTCAACTTTGGTCTCAGCCTGGGAGGGACACTAATCATTGTAACAGCGGTCACAATAATTATCAGGACTAGTAAAGCATTGGCTATCTCCATGTCTGTAGCTGGCTACACCCTAATTCTCGTAGCAGTATTTGATGAGATGTACAACAGGTATGGTAGACTACACTTCTGGGTCTCCGCAGCATTCTTCCTATCTCTAGTAGCATCACTAGTGATATACTCTCTAACCACAGCAAACAAAATAAAGAAGATTTTGTCATTAGCTCTACTTGCAGCTGGCGTGACTTCATGGGTGCTACACCTATTTTACAAAATGCCTCCTGGAGCTGCCATATCAGAGCTCATATCAATATTCATCATTATTCCATTCTATATTGATGCTGTTATAAAAGCTTTGAAAAAGTAATTAATTAGATTCCAAATAACTATAAGACAAAAATACGCAGATCTAAAAACCTTGGTTATATTCTAGACTCGTTTATGTTGAGCAGACTTGAGTATCTCTCAACAAACTTCTCTAGTTCTTCTCTTTTCGGCGAATCATATGACAATATGCGTGTTGCTTTTAACCCAGCTGCAATAGATGCATATACCAGCGCTTCGCTAACTCTTCTTTTCTCTAGGTATACCGTTGCAAATACCCCTGTGAAGACGTCTCCGCATCCAGATGTGGAATAGGGTCTTAGGCCAAGCTTTTTTAGTGGAAGCGCATTAACCTCTATGACTCTACCCCTCTTGTAGTCGTATAGCACTGCCCCCTTCTCACCTCTCTTAACAATTATCAGACAATTCGATTTTGGGTCTTCAGCACCACCGCCCTTTCTAGTTCTAATGAAGTGCAAATACTCGTTTTCATTTGGCATTATAAAACATTCATACTCTACGTTGTTGACTATCTCCAGCGGGTTCCAAATGTTTCCAGGATCCATGAAAACCATGTTCCCACGAAATCTTGCAAGCACCTCTACAGCGACATGCCTCGGTATGTTAGCCACCACTACAGCCAATGCTTTTTCAATCTCTTGCGGAATGTGGGAAATATCCAGCTCGTTGTTTGCACCTGGAATAGACACTATTGTAGACTCTCCATAGTCGTCTATTATAACATACGCCTTACCCGTGGCCTTGCCGAGCACAACTATATGTTCTGTGCCAACACCTTCTGAACTGAGAAAACTCATAATCAAATCCTTTAGATCGTGTCCAACAGCACCAAAGAGTTTAACATCCCTTGTACCTGCTCTGGCCATGGATATTGCTATATTTGCGCCTGTTCCACCCACACCCTCAGCAATTACCCTACCAACAAATTTCCTACCCCTTTCAAACACACCTCCAACAGATATTATTGTATCGTAGTTTATTCTACCCGCTACAAAAACCGTCAATAACATCACCTCGAGTAAAACCCTACTATATACCCATATGCAATCACATGTCCATTCACTCTACTCAGCACATCCTCTGGCCTTAGACCACTACCCCAGTCAGAATCTATGTCGAGGGCCATAGCCAAGAATATGTATCTATGCGGCTTATCTCCTCTAGGGGGGCACATCCCCCCATAGCCCACATATCCAAAGCTATTCAAACCCTGTCTTAGACTAACGCTCTTAGACCCTCCCTCACTAATATCTATCTTTGCCCCGTTTAATCCGTAAACAATCCAGTGATAGAAAACCCCACTAGGAGCATCAGGGTCATAGACAATTAAAACAATGCTTTTGGCTTCTTGGGGTGTATTGGATATTGTTAATTGTGGCGATACATTCTCCCCATCGCATGTGTATTTCTGGGGTATTACCGAGCCATTACTAAAAGATGCACTGACAACCAATATAGATTTTCTTGCAGATTTAACCACATTCTCTATGCTTATACCAATTGAGGTGGATTCTGGGATGATAAGATACTTATATGCTATTATAGTAACAATAATTAATGCAATTATAGCTATTGTTATATAAAAAACCGTTTTTATCAATACAACCACAAAATTATGTAAGTATTCGTAGAAATTTAAGTTTAACAACTCTATTCTGTTAAAATTCTTACTGGGGCTATTTAGAGAGGGCTTTTCTAGCCTCTTCAATAATTTTCCTAGCCATCTCATTCTCTGTACTACTTGGGTAGATAGTCGCTAAGCTGTTGTTGCTTAGCTGCTTTGGCTCCTTGGTTCTTCTCCTTATTAAACCTAGAACAATGTTTAATGAGCATAGAGCTATAGAGATCCATGCACCCCACCCTATCGCTTCTATGCCAACATCCCCAAGTATCGCTATGGCTGTTGCTGATGATATAAACCCTAGCGCTATACCAAATCCTATCGATGATGATGCTAAAAAGACTTCCCTGCCATTGACTATGTCAGCCAGCCATAGAACGCCCCCAAAGGCTGCGAATATAGAGGTTAGCAATAGCGACTTTGCAAAAACATCGCCTGCCAATCCCATTACATTGTGTGCATTGTATAGCGTGTAGCTCTCACCTCCTTGTATAATCCACGGCGCTGCAAATACCAAGACAAACACAGCTAAAGATGCTAGTGCCCCAGTTCCCGGAACAGCAGCTTGCCAATACCTCCTATTCTTGGTGTTTATAGCTACTAGCGATATTATTGGCGCTGAGCCCAAAGCTGCTATGAAATAAACTATTTCTTCTAGCATATCATACTACACCACAGCATTACTTACAACGATTAGATATATAAGGTTGTAACCGCATAAAGTAATGGGAAGGATTTTGAATCCCTATGTAATTAGATTCGTTTCTTTTGCGAGAAAAAGTGGCAAAACAAGCTTAGCTTCGCAAATAGTTGCAAAGCTCAAGTCGAGGGGCTACATAGTTGGCATAATTAAACATTCCCATGGCGAAATCGATGTTGCTGACAAAGACAGTTATATATACTCTAGTGCTGGTGCCGATGTAGTTGTTGTTTCAGCGCCTAGCAAGGGCGCTGTATTCTATAGCAAGTGGGTTGACGATCTAAGCCACGTTGTTAGTTACCTCACCACACCAATAGTTGTTGTTGAAGGGTTTAGAGATTCAAGCGTGGGAGACTCTGTAGCCATTGTCAACAAGGCTGAGGAGATAGAGTCTATAAAGAGCCTTAAAAACCTCATTGCCGTTGTTGCTAGCGAGGAGCTTGCAGACGCCTTGAGAGGAAAACACGAGTTTAAGGTCTTCACAAAAAGCGATGTAGATGAGCTGGCTAACCTAGTTGAGGACAAGGCTATTAGCTATATAGAGTCTCAGACACCAAAGCTAAACTGCGGGTATTGTGGCTTCGAGTCTTGTAGAACATTTGCAAAGGCTTTTGCAATGGGGAAAACGAGTTGGTGCCCCGTTAAACTAGACGTTAAACTACTTGTAAATGATAGGAATGTGCCGCTAAACCCATTTGTTAAAAACGCTTTGAGGTCTACCATAGAAGGGTTTATATCGTCTCTCAAAGGGGTTGAGAATAATAGGAGAAAAATTGTTATCGAGATAAATCTTGACTGAACACATTTCGGCGATGCTGTATGAGAATCACAATAGATGACATAACACAGATAGACTATAGCTTTGTGGAGGACTACCTATCAAAATTCTTGAAGAGCAGCCTGGCAGCCTCCGGCAAAAAAGGTTTTGTTATCGGAGTTAGCGGTGGTGTTGATTCTGCTACAGCCTATGCATTGGCTGTTAGAAGTGTGGGTAGAGAGAATGTCCTAGCCATTATAATGCCCGACAAGAATACAACACCAAAAGAGGATGTGGATGACGCCATCGAGCTTGTCAACAGATTTGGCGGGAGATACAACATTGTTGAAATATCTGATATAGTCGAATCATATATTAGAAGCATTCCAATAGCCTCAAACAGCGACACACTTGCTGTTGGGAATCTGAGAGCCAGAATCAGAATGTGTGTTCTATACTACTACGCAAATAAACTTGACTATTTGGTTCTTGGCACTAGTGATAGGAGCGAGTATCTAATTGGCTACTTCACAAAATATGGCGACGGTGCAACAGATATAGCACCCCTAACGGTGTTGCTGAAGACCCAGGTAAGAAAATTCGGAGGGTTTCTAGGTGTTCCAAGAAAAATTATTGAAAAACCCAGCTCGCCAAGGCTTTGGCCCGGCCATCTAGCTGAAGAGGAGCTTAGCCTAAGGTATGAAGATATTGATCTAGTTCTATTCGCGTTTTTCGATCTTGGGATGCCAGTAAATGTGATACCCGAGGCCACAGGAGTTAGCGAGGATGTTGTAAAGAGAGTTCTGCACATGTACTCTACCTCTACCCACAAGAGGGCTGGCATCTTAATGCCGGATCCAAAACCTGTTGTGGAACACGTAACAGAGTCTATATATGCAAAGCTTAGGAGGGGCCACACAAAATAACCTGGTTATTTCTATTCAAACCAAACCAATTGTTTATGGCACCTCCACTTTATATTATCTTGAGCTATTTTAATTCTTGTAGCGTGATAAAAATTGGTGACTCTTGTGGAGTATGTGTATAGACCAAGTGACGATATTGAGAATCTTCTAGAAGAGGCTTTGAATCCACGGTTAGCCGACCCTATAAAAATTATATTGCTCTACACATACTTTGAAAAGGTTTCTGCAAACATCATTGTGGCTTCTGGTGAGAGAAAGCTAAAGGCTAGCCTATGTAGACTCTCTTCTAAAAAGAGGATAAACAAGGCTTTGGCAATACTGAGAAAAGGGGGTTTCCTTTCGGAGGACGAATACAAATCTATTAGAAGAGTTGTCAGATCTCTTCGATGCCTAAGAAACACCTTTTTGCACCAGGTCTGCGAATCGTCTTGTCCATCCATAGACCTTGAAGAGACATTAAACATGGCTAGGCTATTTAGCTTAAGGGCTAAGGAGTACATAGACAAGGTATTGAATAGCTGGTTTGTAGACTCTCCAAAAAGCCTTTAACTATGCTAAACAGAGCAATATTTTTAAATGAAGTCTGGCAAAGAGATTAGATGCTCTTTATGCGGAGAACCAGCTGCCACAAGAATAGCCTATGCAAAGCTGTGGCTATGCAAAAAACACTTTATTGAGTTCATTGAGAAAAGGGTTTTCGAGTCAATCAATAGATATAGACTTGCTGGTCAAGGTCAGAGGATGCTTGTTGCGGTGTCTGGGGGCAAAGATAGTATCACCATGCTTTATCTGCTCCACAAAACATCTATGAAAATGGGTTTCGAAGTGATTGCGCTACACATGGACTTGGGCATAGGAACATACTCAAAAATCTCACGAGAGATCGTAGAACATTTCTGCAAATCACTTGGTACCCCACTCATTATTCTAGATCTCAAGACCCTCATAGGCTACAGCCTACCCGAGCTTGTACACAAAACAAGGAGACCACCATGTAGCATATGTGGTTTAATAAAAAGGTATCTGATAAATGTTGTTGCTCAAGAGATTAAGGCTGATGCTGCAGCACTTGGGCATCACCTCGATGACTTATTGCCATACATTCTCAAAAATTTCATGCTTCAAAACCTCTTCGAAATATCTAAACTTGGCCCTAAAACTGAGAGCGTGGATGGCTTTGTCGGTAGGATAAGACCTCTATACGATGTTTCAGAACATGAAATAGCGCTCTACGCAAAACTTTCTAACCTGCCTTTTGTAGATGAAGAGTGTCCCTACACAAGTAAGAAGAGTCTTGATAAACAAGTTAAGGAATTCTTAAATAATCTAGAAAGCTTGCACCCTGGGATCAAAATATCCTTTGCAAGGGCTGTAGCACGAAATATCCATGTATATAAAACACTGTCTGTCGCAAAAACATTGAAAAGATGCGTAGTCTGTGGAGCTCCATCAAGTGATGACATGTGTTCATTTTGCAAGCTAACCAATAGAGTAGCCGGGAGACCGCTTGGTGCTGAGGTGAGACTGAAAATAAGAGACATGCTTTCTTCCCTAGGTCTGCTGAAATGAGGTTAAAGACCTCGAAAAAAGTTTTTGAAGCGCTAATAGAGATGGCTACTAGAAGCTCTGAGGAGATTGTCCTCATAGGGATTGGAAGCACGAAGGGAAGTGATATTATAATCAGCGAACTTTTTAAATGCAAGAACGTGGCTGAAAATACTAGAATAGAATTTAAAGCAGATCCCCTATGTATATATACAGCATATAAATACGCTGAGAAAAATGGGTTAGAGATTGTGGCTGTTATCCACAGCCACCCTACACCACCATATCCAAGCAATCTCGACATGAAAAGCATGAGGCTGTGGAACATACCGTGGATAATAATAGATAGTTCAACAGGAGCCTCAAAAGCCTGGATAGTCAATAACAATGTTGTTGAAATCCCTATAGAATTGATAGATGATGATTGTGGCCGTAACTGAACCTTGATGATAGGTGGGCTTTTCTGATCAGCTTCTTTAATTAAATATGGTTAGATATGGCTGAAAACTCTTGAATTATACAATAATTTTCATAATTATATTAAAGAGTCAAAGTCATATAGAAAAGTATGGAGAATTGCTACCATAAAACTTTTTAATTTTCGGTTTTTGTTATAATGATGGTGAATTTATGGGGAAAGGTCCTAAAATAGCATTTATAGGTGCTGGTAGTGCTAGATGGACTAGTAGAATCCTTATAGACATATTCCTCAACAAAGATTTGCATAACTCAGAGATTTGGCTAATGGATATAAATGACTATAGACTGAATATTATAGGTACATTTGCTAAGAGATATGTTGAAGAATTGAAGTTGCCTACAAAGGTTTTTGTTACTAAGGATAGAAGAGAGGCTATAAAAGATGCTGATTTTGTTGTATCAACTGTTCTTGCAATGGGCTATACATACTATGAAACTATGAGGGAGATATCGGAGAAGTATGGATATAAATATGGTATAAATTCTGTTGAGTGGAATTATGTTGGTGATTACCACACTATATGGGGTTACTATCAATTTAAAGTTCATTTAGAGATTGCTAGAGACATTGAAGAGCTTGCTCCACAAGCATGGTTCTTCATAATATCCAACCCCGTGTTAGAGCTGACAACACTTGTTGGGAGGGAGACAAAGGTAAAGGTTGCAGGTATTTGCCACGGATTCCTAGGGTTTAGAGCTGCGCTAGAAATATTGGCCATGAGGCTTGCTAAGGAGAAGCTGGGTAGGGATATAACAGCTCTTTGCGCTATGCACGATCCAGAATGCTATTCGGCTATGATGAGTCTCATAAACTTTGATGAAATAGATTTTGAAATGAAGGGCTTTAACCATGTTATTTGGTTGACTAGGTTTAGGTATATGGGTGAGAATGCGTATAGATATGTAGATGATTGGATCAAGGAAGATGCTGAAAAGTATTGGAGTGTATGGAGAGAGCACACAAGTAACCCATGGGATGTGGATTTAGCTCCAGCTGCAATAGACATGTACAAAACCTATGGCTTTTTACCAATTGGCGATAGCGTTAGAGGCGGTACATGGAAATACCACTGGGATCTGCAAACAAAGAAGTATTGGTACGGACCATTCGGAGGGCCAGACTCAGAAATAGGAGACGCTATAAGGGTTTTAAATGTTAGAAGAAATATTAGAGAACTGGCTGCAAAAGTCTTCAACACATCAATTCCTTTGGTACAGAGCGAGCCTCCAAAACCAAGTGGGGAGCTATTAGTACCTCTAATAGATGCTCTATATAATGATAAATCAATCGACTCTTATGACTTGCCATCACCAGCTCCGAAAACAAAACAACTAAAAGCACCATTATATGTGAATATATTAAATAATGGAGTATTATCGGAGCTACCAAACAACATAGCAGTTGAGATACCTGTTAAAGTTGATGGTAAGGGTATTCATCCGAAACCTGTAGAACCTCTACCATCTAAGCTGTACCGATTTGTGCTACTCCATAGGCTTATGAGGGCTGAGTGGGCTTTGGAAGCCTTCCTTAAGGGTGGTAGGGACTCTCTATTCAATTGGCTGATAGTTGATGTTAGAACAAAGAGTATTCAGCAAGTTAATGATGTTATAGATGCTATTCTTAGAATGCCTGGTAATGAGGAGATGGCAAAACATTTTAGCTAAGAATATTTTGATTAAACCAAATACAGTTTTCTAACCAGAATTTTAGCCCATAGAGAAAGCTCAACACCCAAACAAAAACCACCTAAAAACACGACAATGAATAGCTGTGTATTATAGCAACTATTTCTAGTTTGATTTAATATATTTGCATGTTATATATAGTGACATGTATTGGAAAGTCTCTAGATATTCTCACTTTCGTTTGTCAAACCTACTAGAGAGTACACATTTCTTATCTTTAGCCTTACGTGTGCCCCAGGGCATTAACAAGCAAGTTATATTGATATTCTATAGAATGATCGCATTTCTTCGTTCAATGATGTTTGGTAACTGATATCCAAGGTGTTTTCATAATAGGAGAACTAGTATATCTGATGGATCATATTAGATTATCTTCATGATATAAATGACTATTAATCATTTTGTTGCCCTTGGCTAGCATAATAGTTGAAGTAATTTGTTGACTATGTTTTCCTTTTCTCTAGTATTTGAAGCTTTTTTGTACTGTTTTCCTAGCTCTGTTAAATCATTAACTTTGTTTTCTATGTTCAATAGTGATATTAGTGATTTATTCTCTATTCTGCTTCTAAGAATGAACGATAATATTCTTGTTATATTTGATGGATTTGGATAGAGCCTTGCTGTTTCTAGGTCTATGAAAATGGGCTTCTCCATGTTGTTACATATGTAAATGACTTGGTTTACTGGGTTTGCAAGTTCTATGATATCGATATTATTTTTATCCAGTTCTAAAGCCGCTTTTACCAGGCTTGTAACAGCTGTTCTAATATTTTCTATATATCCTTCTTTAAGAACCTTTCCAAGTGACTGTCCATCAATGTATTGTCTCACAATAATGTCTCTGCTGTAGGCCATTAACCTTGGTGCATATCCTGTCCTATACGCTATCTCAATTATTTTAGCCTCTCCTTCAAGAGAATCCCTCTTGGAGTCAACCCTTCTAATCTTCAAAGCTACAAGACCGTAGAATCTATGCTGTGCTAATACCACGATGGCTGCATGTCCTTTGCCAACTATCCACACATTTTTTCCTATTTGTACATCTCCAAAGTTATAAACATTTGCTATACCAAGTTTATCAAGCTCTTCTAATCTATTGTAACAACATCTTCTATCACCACTTGGATAGCACAAGACCTTGCATAAATCATCTCCACCAATGATACCCCTCACATCAAGCTCTCTGCAAAGCATCTGATGAACCTTTTACAAAATTTACCATTCAAAATATAATACGAGGAACTGTTATCGGAGACTATAAACTTTTATAGATGCGGTTTTCAGGAGTTGTTTTGGTGGTGGATAATGGGCTTTAGCGAGATATTCAATGAGATTTACAATGAGATTTTGAAGATATCTATTGTTGATATTCATGAGCATTTGAATCCCTCTAAGCTCTCCCACTCTAGCTTCGAAGACATACTGTTTTACCACTATATAGTCACCGAACTTTCCTCTGCTGGTATGGATAGAAGCGAATTTGAGAAGAGAAAGGGTGTTGATAGACTTACATATGCGCTTCAATACTTTAGATACATCAGAAATACGGCAACATTTTGGTCTCTTAGGCAGATACTAAAGGATTTGTACAACTTGGATGTAAAAATAATTGACGAGAATAACTGGAAAGATGTGGTTAACGCTATAGAGAGTAAGGCCGGCAATGAGAACAGGGCTTTCGAGGTGCTTACAAAAGTTTGCAAAGTCAGAAAAACGTTTCTGACTCTAAATCCATTTACAGAGATTGGTGGCTACAGAAAAGATGTTTTTACCGGTGTACTTAGAATAGACAATCTGGTAACATATCTAAGCAAAGATAGTTTGCTTAGCCTAGAGAAGGTAACGGGCCTTGAAATACAAACAGCTGAGGATCTGGACAAGGCTATAGAAGCTCTATTCAAAAAATTTGAAAACGATATCGTGGCAGTGGCTCTAAGCCCTCTTCCTGAAGAGTTATACAGATTCGTTAAACCATCAGAAATACAGCTTTATCTAAAGGATCTAAAGGTTAGAGGTTATGTAGATTCGCATGCCAAATCGCTTCTATCGTCATATATACTCATGAAATTCCTAGATTTGTGTGATGAACATAAAAAAGCTTTCCAGTTTATGATAGGTGTTGAGAGGCCTGTTCCAGGTGCTGCACCACCAGATTACGCCATAACCCATGTTAATTATGATCAGCTGCTAAACCTTGCAAACATCTTTGCCTCTTACCCCAACGTCAAATTCGATGTTATTGGAGCTGACATGAGATTACTACATCCATTAACAGTTATGGCTAAGAACTATAGAAATGTCTTTGTAAGTGGATACTGGTGGTACTCTATGTACCCATCGATAATAAGGGAGTATCTTAGGCTAAGACTACAGATGCTCCCATACAACAAGTCATGCGGCTTTTTCAGCGATGCATATGTGGCTGACTGGGTACATGGAAAAGCTATGTTGGCCAAGAGGCAAATAGCCTATGTATTATCGGAAATGGTTGACGAGGGTTATATAGACAAGGATCTAGCAATCGAAATTGCAAGTGGACTTCTATATGAAAATGCTGAAAAAATCTACAATATAAAATAGAATCGTTTTCTAGGAAAACGGCCTTGACCAGGACTGAGCACTACTACGACCATAGCCTTGAAGCTCTCCTAAGAGATATTGTAAATAACTTAAAAGACCATTTTTCTCATATAAATATTGATAGCGTTAAAATTGTTGTTTGTAGGGGGTGCAGATCAAGAGCAATTGCAAGAATATATATGCTCCCATCCATTTGGAGATTTGTACTAGGATTGAAGCCCATGTACGTCATAGAGATTATAGAGAAAAATTTTTATCTCCTTTCACCCGAGGAGAAGGTTAAAGTGTTTATCCATGAGCTTCTCCACATACCAAAGAGCTTCTCAGGTGGTTTAAGACCACATGGCAAGTATGTTAACAGTTATTTAGTAGATAAGTTGTATAAAGAGTATGTGAAGAGAAAGGGGCTATAGGTGTATCTTTGGTTGGGTAAAAAGACCGTGACACTAGTTGAAGAGATCTGCCTTGACAGAGATGTGCTTCAGAGAAAGATTGAGGTTCTCCAGAGGTCTGACCCTTATGTTGGGTCTTCATCCCTCACAGTTTCCTCTACCCCCACCTGCGGGAGCCTAGCTTCATCGCCTTAGCCTCCTGCATCGCTCTGCTAAACTCCCTTGAGCGAGGGTAGAGGGGTTTGGGGAGTCTCATCCTTATCTCCCAACTGGTCATCGCTCGTCCACTCCCCACATCTCATATACTAATTGGTACTGCTAGACTTATAAGCTTTTATGTAAATTATTTTTGTGGTGTACTGCTGTGGAGCAATACGTTTTCCATGCTAGGATTAGTAAGTGTAGCGAGAGGAAGCTGTGTATATACATACCCAAGGGTATTGAGGATAAGATACTTCATCTGCATGGGCAAGAGGTGATAGTGGCTGTCATCAAGCCAGATACCTAGGATAATAGTGGATGAGGAAGTGACGGAGCAGTTCATGTACATAACAATTAATGGCATGCTCATACCGAAGAGTAGTGAGGACTATATGAAGCTCTGCTTACTAGCTTACCGCTTTAGACAAGCTGCTAAACACGGTATAAATCTTGTTCTAAACAATGTGCCGCAAGGCAATGCATACAAAGAACTGGCAAGGCTATTACCAAGTAGCATCTATGGCGAGACAGCATATAAGTATGCAAAGCTCTTGGTGGAGGGAGGCAATGGGAGCAAGGTAAGGATTAGAAGAAAGTGGATTGCATCTAGAGGTGGAACTATTTGGAAAGGAAATCTGAATATAAGGTTGGTCTCTACCAATAGAGTACTAGTTAGGTATTATAATGGTGAATGGATAGAATGCGCCACAAGATTTGGAAGGAAGCACTTACCACTAATCGAAGAGTTGATACAATTAGCTAACGCTAAGAGGGAGAGCTATGGTGCATCAATAACATTTAGAAATGGAAAGGTGTATATCCACCTAGAGGTACCTCTATGGCTATACCTCAAACACCTTGGCACAGAGAAGCCCAGGGGCTATGGACTGGTAGCAGGATTTGACCTGAACAGCGATAGAATCAACGTTGTTGTTATAGATGCCAATGCCAACATAGTCGCTATGAAGAGCCTCTGCTACAGTGAAATAACATCACCTGGATTTCCAAGAAACAAGGCTAGGTGGCTAAGGCTGAATGCACTGAGCAACGCCCTAAAATGGTGTAGAGGAATAGGTGTTGACTATGTGGTGTTTGAGGATCTGGCCAAGATAAAGCACAGAAGTTTTGTAGAGAGTTCTTATGCTAATCGCAAGATTGCTAGATTCGCAAAAAGAGAACTGATTAGACATGGTATTATCAAGACTCTGAGACTAGGATTCACAGTTGTGCTAGTGAACCCTATTGGAACAAGTAGTAGTACAACACATAGACAGATAATGAAGGAGAAAGGACTGGACAAACACATGGCGTCAGCGTATATGATAGCGTATAGGGGATTAAGAAAACTTAAAGAACGAGAACCCTCAATAACCCCCTTCAACAATGCCCACCACAAACCAATAAATATCAGCAAAAAGCTATACGCTTTCCAGAAAGAGCTGGAGGAGTTGAATAAACAAATTGCGGAGCTAAAGATGAGAAGAAACTATGTTAAGAGCGGGCTTAGAAAAGCTAAGGCAAGGCTAGAGGAACTGGATAGTATATGCAAGTAGAGGTTAAGGGCTTCTACATAGGTCTGGATCTAGCTGCCAAGCCAAGTAG
The DNA here is from genome assembly GCA_038735125.1 of Ignisphaera sp. Lineage (NCBI taxonomy): Archaea > Thermoproteati > Thermoproteota > Thermoprotei > Desulfurococcales > Desulfurococcaceae > Ignisphaera > Ignisphaera sp. The sequence continues at coordinate 27,846 of JAVYNU010000002.1, read as the reverse complement.
GTGCACAGGTTTTGTAGTAATAGCAGATACAAGTCATATTCAAGTAGCTGAGGCTAGATGTCTAGGCACAGATGATGAAATTATACACAATGTTGTGAAATATGGTAATGTTGTTATTGCCATAGATGCCCCATTTGGCTTTGGAGATGGTCATCTTAGAAGAGTTGACAGAAAGATGATATCAATGGGCTACAGAGTTCTTCCACCAGGTTTGCAACAAATGAGGGAGTTGACAAGAAGAGCAATATCGATTGTCAGCAAATTGCTGGGATATGGTCTAACAGTCATAGAGACTCACCCTAGGAGCGTGCTCAAGAGTAGCAGATGCAATTCGTTGGAAGATCTGGCCAATAGGCTTGGGATTGATGCTAGTCTAATCAATAGAGGGAACAGAGATATTAAAGATGCTTTCCTGGCTGCTATAGCGGCATACTGCTTTATCAGGGGATGCTCCAATCCTGTTCAAGAATCTGATGGCGTTATATGGCTTGTTAAAGAGATTTGCTATTAGCATATTTGGTGTATTTTATGGGGAGAATAACTGAATTGTATGAAAAGAAGCTTCAGATTGTAAAGGAGCTAGAAAAATTGATTGGCGAGAATAGTGCTAGAAAAGCATCTTTGGATAGCCATAGCAAGAGAGCTCCCAGACCATGTGGATTGACAATCCACACAGGTGTTGGTTGTGACTATGCATGTGCGTATTGCTACATATATGATATGGGGTTTCCTGGAAGGGTTAAGCCATATCCTCTAAAGTCTCTTGAAATGGCTTATGCCATAGCCTTGAACCCTTATGTGCTACCAGAAAAGTCTCTCCTTGCCTACGGCTCTGTTACAGAGCCTTTCCACTCTACGACGAGAGATCTTGCAGTAGAGTACATTGAAGAAGTCGGTAGGTGGCTTAAGCCGCTTAGCCAAGTATCAACAAAGAGTTTTATAGATGAGAACTTGGCTAAACAACTCAAGAGTGTAGAGCCTGATATAAGCATACTTCTATCCATAACCACGCTTAATAAGAGTAAAGAGCTGGAGCCAAGAGCTCCAGATCCAGTCAAAAGACTTGAAGGAGCCTCGATAGCTATTAAAAATGGTCTGAATGTTGCATTGTTTGTGAGGCCAATAATACCTAGTGTGACGGATAGAGAAGGTAAAAAGATGCTTGCAAAGGCTTTGGATTTTGGGGTTAGAGATGTTGTCTTCGGCTCTCTGAGGGTAACAGAGAGGATCTTGAAGAGTTTAGAGACTAGGGGCGTGAACATAAATGAGATTTTGCCTAGGATTCCAAGATGGTTTAGGGGTAGAGGAGACCAGGTAACAGTAAAGGAATCCGATATAAAGAAAAAGCTTGTTTCAATGGCACGCGATATGGGTTATAGAGTATATCCATCAGCATGTTCAGTAAACATTGCTTCCCATAACCAATTCTGTAACATGTGCTATTTAGGACCATGTGGAGACCCAAGTAAGAGGGAGAGTATATCTGAAAATGATGTAGGCGATTACCTAGAGTTTAGAGGAGTTAAGAGATTCAATATTCGCTTTAATGAAAATAAGATTTTTATAGAGTTTTGTAGAGATAGTGGAGAAGTTTCTAGAGAAGTTGTTTGGCACATTTCTATAGTTACTAGACTTAGGGTTTCTCTAAAAAGAGTAAAGTGCTAGTATCTACTTAATTACCTTCCTATCCTCCCTCAATAGATTGTTTGAACATAAACAATGCTTTAGTATATATACTGCATAGTCGTTAGCATACTTCAAATCTGATAGTGGAGCTAAAAATGTTTCTTCATAGTATGCAAAATCATTTGATATTAGATACCACGATCTATCAATTATAGCACCGAGGCTAACAACCTCGCTATCGCACACAAAGAATCCATATCTTTTTGCCTCCTCAATTAGCTGTATATACAGCAATAGGTGATCTTTGTACTGGGTTTTGCAAAAAGATGAGTTCTCCTGCGATGGGGGCAATGTAGTTATGTAAATCCTTCTATGGTTCTTCGCCGCGCTTTCCATGAGATTAGCGAGGACATCTATCAGTGAATCGCTAGGGCATGGAATCATCAATATCGCTTCTGAATACTCCAGATCACCGCTAGTAAGTTCTTCGTAGAATTTTTTTGCAACACCCCCTTCAGGTACAGCCATATTTGCTCGTAGCTTATTTTTCAATGCACCATTTTCCATAGCTGCTATTACATCTTGTGTTAGAAGCTTATTTGGTATTATGATACTTTTAAATCTAACAAAGTCTCTGTAGCCACTGATGACATGCAACAACATTGAAATGTCTCCTAATATGATATGCGAAAAGAGTTCTGGGTCAAAACATTCAGAGTATATTTCAATCCCATTCTCGTCAAAGCTTATTCCACATTTTATTCTTGGTCCGCGATCTCTACAAAGAGATATGATCTCTGTACATACAGTAGTGTCTATAAAAGCCTCGACAAAGCCCTTCAAATCTCCTTTTACAAGTTTTGATAAAGCCGATGAAGCATCAACTGGAATTGTCCTTGCCCTATTATTGATAAAATCCAGTATTATTTGACTATCTAATCTCTCCATTGGATATCTAGTATAAATCTCTTCAATGTCTATTCTTGAGTGTGGAAAGACTGTCTTTACAATCATGACTACATCTCTCCAAATCGGATGTTACTATGCAGCAATGTTTTTGTTAAGCCCCGGTATCTATAAGCTCTTCAAGCTCCTTGTCATGCGCTTTAAGAATGTGTGTAACAAACGCAGAAGCCCTTAAAAATCTTTTTTTGCAGAATGGACATATGAGAAGACCCCTATAGGGCGACAACTTCTCAATAGCTTTCTTAGCTGTTGAATACCTCTCGAAGTAGTGGTTAGAGCCAAAGAGAGGTTCTAGCCCAGCAAGCCACCTCGCAATAGATCTGATGACCTTGTCTCTGTCTCTACTCTTTAAAGCCATAAACACACCACTACTGTATACACTTATCTACCAAATATTTAAAACCTTTTCTGAAATCATCGAAATATGTGAGCATAAATGGCGTTTCTCAAAGATGTTTTAACGAGAATTAGAAGGAAAAGCGCCTCAGAGATGAGTAGGGAAGAGGCTTTAGCAGCATACGCGATCCTCTTGAGTGTGAGAAAAGAAATGGTTGAATCATTTTACAATATCGCTGATAGGAGGCTCAGAGAACTCTACGACACATTCTCAATGACCATGCTTAAACTCGACAAAGTTATACAAACTCTTAGAAGAATCATTGGTGATAGCATTATGACTGAGGAGGTAAAGCTGGCGAGAAGCGACATCGACGAGCATCTACAAAATCTCTCCCTCGAGGCATCAATGGCGTTCAGAAATTTGGTACAGAGCGCAAAGCTGTTAAAAGAGTTTTCACAGTCTCTGCCTCCACAATATCTAAAGGCGATGCTCAAAGGAATTGATGATACAATAGACAAGGTTATTAATGTTCTTGAGAATCTATAAAAAAATCAAGTACTAAATGTTTCAGCTTGATCAAATTCTATTGCAAACCATTATGTTTCATCATATTGGAAGAGCTGTTCCACAAAAAACTTTTTAATTGTATAACATTGAGATATCCTGGTTACGTCCTAGATGCATGGGGTAATAAAATGGTTTTTAGTAAAATATGTAACATAATGGCAATAGCGCTTACATTAACAGTTGTACTATGGCTGTATACAGCTTTTTCACAGGGGTATACAGTCGACGAGTCTAGACATGTTACTATAGTGGCTGTTTCGCAACTTCCAAACAATTCGTATATAGGTGTTGCTGCGGATCTCTACGTGAGAGTTGTTTGCCCTGGCCAAGGACATGTGTATGTCGAGACATATCCGCTGTCAGAAATAGATTTGCAGGCATCCACAAGAGTTGCTGCAATTGTTGCTAGTGCCGTTGCGAATAAGAGCTTCTGGAGTTGTGATTATTTCGCTTCTATAAAGTCCGACTCACCCATAATCGGAGGGCCAAGCGCTAGCGGCGTAACAGCTGTTGCCTTTGCAGCCGCGTTACTGAGGCTTCCACTAAATGAGAGTGTTGTTATGACGGGTATGATAATGCCTGATGGTAGTATTGGACCTGTTGGAGGAGTTTACTATAAGCTTGGCGCTGCTGCGTCGAGAGGTGCGAAGGTGTTTCTAGTTCCCTATGGACAGACAACAGATGTTATATACACTGTAGTGGCCCAGAGAATAGGTCCTATGACTGTCTATAGAACTGTCACACAGACTGTTGATCTCGTCTCCTATGGTGCTAGGCTAGGCGTTGTTGTTAAACCTGTTGCAAATGTCTATGAGGCTCTCCATATATTCACAAATGGGCTGTTCTCATATACAGTCGGAGGCTATGAAAATAAAATCAGCGAGATATACGATGCTCTAAAACCACAACTAGAGAATATGATTACAGATATTAAGAAAGAGATCAATAGAACAGTTGATGAAAGCAAGGCTTTAGAGCCAAGGATTAGCAACTACTATGTTCGCCAGCTTTTGAGTAGTATAGACAGTAACCTAAACGGGTATATCGCTAGTGGAAAGGCTTTGGAAAGCCAGGGACAGCTATACTCAGCAGCCTCTTCATATTTCCAAGCACTCATCTATGCATATTGGAGGCTTTACCTACTAAATGCCTTTTTGAATAGCAGCTATGTGCCAAGTGTTGCAGATAGTCTCAGGAACCAGATATACAAAGATATAGCGTATGTTGTGTCTATCTCTAGAAAGACAATAGATCTATCACAACTGTCAACAATTTTAAACACTCTTGATAGACTATACGAGGCATATATATATCTGAACAACAGCCTTTCAACAGGGTATGTAGACACCTCTACACAGTATCTCGCACTTGCCTCAGCAAGACTCTACACAGCCATGTTCTGGCAGAACCTAACAGGCTTGAATATATCGACAAATGTTTACATAAAGCCGGTAGACCTAGACTCTTTAGCGACAGTCATATCCGCACTTGCACAAAATATATACAGCTACATCATAGCGTTTTCGTCATCTGTATCGATACCTCAAAGCATATTCTCAGAGGCTCAAGCTAGATATATCATAATGTCGACTGTGAATACATCTATTGAGAGAATAGCCCTTGGAATAAGCTCCATAGGATACACGTATCTAACACTACTATCAATGTTTATGGAGAATATGAACTCATCTATAGAAGCATTGAACAGCACCGTCGAGATTCTGCTCACAAAACTAGACGATATAATACCTATTGATGTGCCACTACTCTTAGAGCTTAGCTCAACTGGAGACATCGGGACAAGGATATATAGTTTGGCAAGGCTTTCAATGCTTCTTTCGATATACAATATACTAGAGATAGAGACAGCACAACAACTAGCTCAGCCCACTACAACTGCTACACAAACAAAGGGAGCTGAGCAGAGTTTGGGTACATGCATAGTCTATAGCTATGTAACAATAGAGAGAACTGTTACCACAACACAAACACAGGTATACACATATCAAACACCATACACAGTCACACAAAGTGCCATACCCACTACATCGGAAAAATTCAACATAATAACCCTTGCAATAGTGGTATTAGCTATAATAGCCATAGCAATAGCACTAAGATTCATAAAAACCCAAATCTAATTGAAATTGTGCAACACTAAACTAAATTTTTGAACAAGCATTTCACGGTGGAAACAAAATGTTTTACATAGATTATTTACATATTAAAGGGCTCTGCATCTAGACAGCTTGTGGTCTATGCCAAAATAAAAACCTCTGCAAATTTCTATATTATTGCATTAATATGGAAAACAAACAAGACTACTGCTTTTTGCTATTTGCAAAAACACTTAGAACTGCGTGGAAATGGTCTCTATAGCCATTTGCTTCAGCAAGCCATGTCAAAAGCCATGGCGAATATAAAACACCTTTTCTTGTATCTCCATTGCCATTCAGCTTTTTGCCGTTGTTGTGCCCATTTCCAGGAAAGCTGCTTGTGGCATGCCCCAGCGGCTGGTTTAGAAATGTCTCAACCGCTTTGATCACCAGCGGAATGTCCTCCTCTCTAACACCGCCATCAAGAGATTTTATAGCTATTACAAAACCGTTTCTCTCCACGATAACCGCGTCCAAAGCTGCCACCCTGTGTCAACACTCTTATTTAGAAGGATTCTATTGCAGTGGGGGCTAGATAAAACTTTCGCAGGGAGCAATAATAACCAGTGTGCTTATATTCGGCATAAGACTCTGTTTTCTGATTGCAGAGGATAGTGTGATCCAATGGGCAGGAAAATTAGGACTAGAGAGGGCTTTTTAGTTGATTCTGAGACTGGTGAGGTTGTCGATGAGAGTCCTCTAGAGTTTTCAGATGGTGTGTCGTGGAATGTTGATGCATGTCCTGATGAAGAGGCTGTTGAGAGGATTATAAATAGCATTGTGCCTGGTCTTGTAGAGCTTCTCAAGCTATATCTGAAGAGAAGCTTGTGTGGCACTAGCTACTCTGAGATTGAAAGCGTTTTAAGTGGTATTTGGGGCTCTGACGGGGCTCAGATAATAGGGAGGATTCTTAGGAAGAGGCTTGCAGATGAGATAGATGTCCACGAGGCGAGAGCATATGATTTGGCGGGGCTAGCTGGATTGGCTACATATAGATGTTTTAGAAGAATTGGTCGAGAGCCTCAAGAGATAATAAAGGCTATAGAGTCTGTTGTTCAAGGTTATGAAGGTTCTTCAGTAACATCATCTGTCTATGCACTTATACAGGAGATTAGAGGGTGTAGGGGGAAAACCCTTGTTAGATGGGTGTCAAAACCCCTTAGAAACCAAATAGACATAGCATATGCTTCACAAACACTTGGAGCAGAAATCAAATCCATTGGAAAGTTGCAGTATATAACAACAAAGATCCATGGACTAGGGGTGCAGATAACCCAAAACAAAGTAGATGTATCGTCGAAAGCTAGCGAAGTGGAGAAAGTCGTTGAGGTTATCAGTTATCTGAGTAGAAGACTAGGGGTAGAGCTGTCAAAACCGATACCATTAGTAGCAACAATAGTGATAAAACTGCCATTCAAAATAAACATAAGGGCTTTGGCATATCATGAAAAAGGAGAGTTGCAGGGGTCGAGAGCCAAAATAGCGAGAGAGTATTATACACTATTAGCATATCCGACAACAATAAACATATACGCTAAACTGGATGGCATAATAGACAAGATAGAGAGTATAGTAGCAGAGGCTCTGCCAACAGTATGTACATACATAGAACAAAAGTGATGGACAGTTTGTGAGAATCTCCATAGCTTCTGACAGATTAAAGCAGCCGAATGTTCAATACTATACTTCATGAGCCTGGGAATAAAAATCGAGATGTTGTGTCCAGTTATTGGAGTGGCTGCTTTTAATTGTGTTTTCTGTGTTCATATTTTGATGCGGTGTTTTGTATAGAGCTTGGAGATTTTCCATATCAGAGGCCTAGGCCTGGCCAAGCTGAGTTTGTGAGGTTTGTTTCTAGCAGATTTGGTGTGGGGGATGTACTAGTTTTCTCTGCTCCCACAGGTTTTGGCAAGACTATATCTATCCTATACTCGCTCAAGATACTGCTAGACAAGGATGTTTTCGATAAGATTCTATATGTTGTGAGAACTAGAAATGAAATCGACCCCGTTATTAGAGAGGTCAGCTTGCTTGGGCTCAGATTCGCTGTTCTATATAGCGCTAGGAGGATGTGTCCAATTGTCAGAAACAGTAGCATTTCTGTTGAGGGCTTCTGGTTTATATGCAATGCTCTCAGCATCCAAGGAAAATGCCCATACCGTTCAAGAACCAACACTTTACCGCAACCCATTGTAGCTTCTGCCATTTCTAGCTGTAGAGATCATGTATGCATCGCAAAGAGTCTTGCCGATAATCTTGGCATCTGCCCATACTTCTCCTCTATAAGCCTATTCGACTATGTACAGCTCTTTGTAGCTACATATCCATACATATTCAAGGAGAGGATATGGAACGCTATATTTAGCGACAAAGATGTTTCGAGAGCTGTTCTTGTTATTGATGAGGCGCACAATCTTTTGAATATTGGTGGTATTGCAGGGGAGAGCATATCCATCAATAGTGTTAGAGATGCTGTTAAAGAGGCTGAGAGCCTTTCTGTAGATAGTGATACAATTGAGTTTCTTAAGAAACTCAGCTCCCTAGCAGTAGAAAGTGGTGCAAGGGGCTACAAACATATAGACAAAAGCATTATTGGATTGGACAAGACTCTAGTTGATAAACTTGAGGCAACAGTCTTCAACTCAATGACTAGATTGCTTAGAGGCTCTGATACCGATGTGGAGAAAGTTGAAAAGCTAGTGGCATCTCTATCTAAGGTCGCCAACTTTGCAGATGTTGCTGTACAAGAGGATTATGAGCTGTTTTTGGCTAGGGGCTTGGGTGGAGATATTTTGTTGTCTGCTATGCCCACATCCTACGAATTTCTCAGGAACATCTTTGAGAGGTTTGCAGGCATTGTGTTGATGAGCGCTACACCACCATCAAACGAGTTTCTGAGAAATGTTGTTAGAGTCTCTAAAAACGTTATTAGGGTTGATGTTGAGGATTTTGGCTCTAGAAACTTTCTCAAGGAGAATACAACAGCAGTTATATTCACTGGCGCAACTACGAGCTATAGGCTTAGAGGCGAGAATGTTTATAGAACATATGCAAACATCGTAGAAACTGTTTACAGGTTCTCTGGAAAGGGGGTTATAATGGCTGTTTACCCAAGCTATGAGGTCATGAAGTCTATTCTAAGATATGTTACCAACGTCGATAATATGATCTCCGAAGGTTCGGAGCCACTTTCAGAGATTGTCGAAAATGTGAAGAGCTTTGACAAGGTTGTTCTAAACGCTGTTGCTGGAGGCAGACTCTCTGAAGGTATTGAAATTGTGGCCAATGGTGAAAGCCTGATAAAAACAGTGATTGTTGTTGGCATACCTTATCCACAGCCAGACGACTATACAAACGCTATTGCAAATGAGATTGAGAAGAGCGGTGGAGAATCCATAGACTATTTTAGGGAGCAAGCCACAATTAGAATTCTCCAGGCTGTTGGAAGAGCAGTAAGATCCGATAAAGACTATGCACTAGTTATTCTAGCTGATAGAAGATTCCTCGGAAATTCTATAACGCCTAGACTAGGCCTCAGGATAAGATTTGTTACAAAAAGCTTAGAGGACGTTGCAAAAGTTGTTAAGATGTTTTATGAACAACTCTAAAATCTCTCTTTATACCAATTAACAAAGTCTTTGATTGCCGACCTAGCATGTTGAACATACGACTGGGAGTACTTGGATGAGATGTCGCTAACATACTTTTCCAAAACCTCCTCGCTCGGCTCAAAGCCATTAGCCTCACACCACTCTACAAATCCTTTTACAACCCTAATCTTTGTCTTCTTAGTTTTGTCAGAGTATCCACTTAAACTGGCTTCATATTCATTCAATACATCGTCAAATGATACCACAAGCTTCTTATTATTCTTAACCCACTCATCCAAAACTCTGTTAACAAGTGTGTCTACGTCTATGCCAAGCCTCTTCGAAGCTATTGAAAGCTTTTCTGCGAGGTTTTCATTCAAAATAATGTTTCTTTTACTCATGTTTGCACCAAAGATTTTGTTGCATTCTCTATATATTTAAAATTGCTACCAAATCAAGCAGAAGAAAACTTTTTCAACTAGTGGACATGCTAAAATGGACTTCCACAACTTGCATTCAAAAACTTTTTTTCCCTATTCAACTAACTACAGCTGGGTTGCAATGAACGCAGATAGTCTACCATGGCATTCACTAACAATAGAAGATGCTGTTAAGAAACTTGGCACAAGCATTACCAGCGGGCTTACTGAGGCAGAAGCAGCTAGAAGACTTAGATTGTTTGGAAGAAATGAGATAAAGGCAAAGACCAAAACACCTATTGAAATGTTTATTGGTCAGTTCAATAACATACTCATTATAATCCTACTCATTGCAACAGCTATTTCAGCCTTTCTTGGCGAGCTCTTCGACGCTGTTACCATAGCCATAATAGTTGTTATGATGGCTCTATTCGGCTTTATCCAAGAGTATAGATCTGAGAAGATCATACAGTCTCTAAAGAGGCTTGCCACACCGCGTTGCAGGGTTATCAGAGATGGCAAAGAAGTTGAGATACCATCTACAGAGCTTGTGCCTGGGGACATAGTAATTCTCAGAGAGGGTGATAGGGTACCAGCTGATATAAGACTCATTGAAGCTGTTGATCTAGAGGTTGACGAGTCTCCATTGACAGGCGAGTCAACACCTATTGAAAAAGATGCTAGCGTTGTGCTAGACCCCTCGACAATTGTTAGTGAAAGGTCTAACATGGTTTTTATGGGGACATACATCGTTAAGGGATTTGCCAAGGGGGTTGTGGTTGCAACTGGGATCTCCACAGAGCTTGGCAGGATTGCAAAGGCTGTTGCAGAAGCTAAAGAAGAGAAGACCATACTTGAAATGGAGTTAGACGATTTTGGCAAGAAGATAGGTGTTGTGATAATAGGCATTGCCGCAGTTGTTTTTGCAACTTCTCTTATTGAGGGCTGGGCAGGGATTCTAGAATCATTTATGATATCTGTTGCGCTTGCCGTAGCCGCTATACCAGAGGGTCTTCCAGCAATAGCAACAGCTGTTCTAGCAATAGGTGCTCATAGAATGGCTAAGAAAAACGCTTTGGTAAGGAGGCTTGCAGCTGTTGAAACCCTTGGGTCGGTTGATGTCATTTGCACAGACAAGACCGGTACTATCACCAAGGGCGAGATGACTGTAAAGATTGTGAGAACCTATGACGATGTGTGCAATGTTGATGGGTCTGGATACAGCCCAGAGGGAATGATCAGATGCAGCAACAATAGCAATGTAACAGATCTCCTAAGGTTTATCGCTGCACATACATACAGCGATGTCAAACTTGTTAATGATAAGGGTATCTGGAGGGTTGTGGGTTCCCCGACCGAGGGCGCTGCTCTGGTTTTAGCCTATAAGGGTCTTGGCAGAGAAGGTGTTGAGAAAGCTGTTTCAGAGCTACAACTTGTGAAGGTATATCCGTTTGACAGATTCAGAAAGAGGAAATCAACTATCCACAGATTTGGGGATAAATACATAGCCATTGTTTCAGGTGCTCCAGAAGGACTCCTAGAGATATCGAAGATGATATACTCTAACGGCGATATCAAACCCATTGATGAGCAAATCAGAAAAACTGTTGCTAGGTATATCGAGGAGCTTGCATCCCAGGGATATAGAACCTATGGCATAGCATTTAAGACTCTAGACAATTTCTCTGATGATGTACCTGTAGAAGATGTTGAAAAGGATTTGGTTTTCTATGCTGTTCTAGGCATTATCGACCCCCCTAGAGAGGGGGTTGCAGAAGCTATTAAAATTGCTAAGAAGGCTGGGATAAAAACTATTATTGTAACAGGAGACCACAAATTAACTGCCATGGCCATAGCAAGGATGATCGGGCTTGATGTCGATAATGGGCTTGTTCTTGAGGGGAGAGAACTGGATAGAATGGGCGACGATGAGCTGGCTAAAATAATTGACAAGGTAGTTGTATTTGCTCGTGTGACCCCAGAGCACAAGGCTAGGATTGTGAGGGTACTTAAGAGAAAGGGCTATAGAGTTGCTATGACTGGGGATGGTGTAAATGATGCACAGGCTTTGAAAGAAGCCCACATTGGGATTGCCATGGGTGTTAGGGGAACAGATGTTGCGAAAGAGGCTTCACAGCTAATACTTCTAGACGACAATTATGCTACTATTGTGGAGGCTGTTAAAGAGGGTAGAATCATATACGAGAATTTGAAGAAGCCTATAAACTATCTTTTGACGGCTAATATGGGCGAAGTGGCAACAATCTTCGGATCACAACTCCTTCTAATGCCATCACCGCTAGAGCCCGTGCACCTTCTATGGATAAATGTTGTCACAGATGCTTTGCCAGCTGCCGCCTTAGGTGTTGAGCCTCCAGAGCCAGGCATTATGGATAGGCCTCCTAGACCAGCAGGAGAAAGGTTTGTGACGAGAAGAAAACTTGGTTACTACATCGCTATGGGCTCGCTGATAGGGGTAACAACGCTATGGATATTCAGCATGTTTAGGGGGGTCTCACTAGAGTTTGCAAGAACAGCTGCCTTTACAGCAATTGTTTTATCTGAGTTTGGAAGAGCTTTGTCATCTAGAAGCGAGCAGCAGAACTTTTGGAAGCTACCGAGAAACAAGTGGCTTGCACCAGCTCTCCTATCGTCGCTAGCTCTTCAGCTGTTAGCAATATACACACCCTTGAACAAATATTTCCATATAGTACCAATAGATATTAAGGTATGGCCCATTCTATTCCTAGCGCCAATAGTCATAATAATAGTTGATGAAGTAAGAAAGGTTTTGGGGATAAAAATTAGCTAGCTAGTTTATTTTATAGCGTGTATCTCCAGACTCCTCTACCCCTATAGTTGTAGACAATAGTCTTATATGCTGTTACATACTCTATGGAGTAGCCTATACCCTCTCTACCAATCCCAGAGTCCTTCCTGCCACCAAATGGGTAGTAGCCAACTCCATGCCTAGGCATATCATTTATGTATATGGCTCCCACATCCAAATATCTTATGAGCCTCCTGATCTTAGTCATATTCTCTCCAAATATTGCTGCATCTAAACCATATCTCCTACCATTTGCCAGCTCTATGGCTTCGTCAAGCTCTCTAAAACTTGTCATTATGGCTACTGGAGCGAATACCTCCTTTCTATAGAGGATACTGTTCTTTAGAGCATTCTTATCTTTGAACTCTATCAGCGTTGGCTCTACATATGTTGGGCCAAGCCTCTTGCCTCCATAGAGTATTATTCCACCCAACTTCACAGCATCTTCAATGGCATTCATCATATTGTCTACAGCTTTAGAGTCTATTAACGGCCCCATTACTGTGGTCTGCTCTCTCGGATCACCTACTCTAACCTTTGACAGCTCCTCCACAAGCATTTTCTTCAAATTCTCGTATACAGGCTCTTCAACAAGAATAAGCTTTATAGCATCGCATCTCTGCCCAGCATAGCTGTATATCCCAGCTGCTATCCTCTCTGCAGCTAGTTTAAGATCTGCATCCGCCAAAACAATTGCTGAATCGCCGCCACCAAGCTCCATAACAAACTGCTTTATGCCAGCCTTTTCAATAACCTTTCTACCCGTTTCACTACTGCCAGTAAAGCTAATTGCGTTAATCCTATTGTCTGACACTATCCTATCGCTCTCCTCCCCAGGCACAGTCAAAACAGCTAGCGCATCCTTTGGAAAACCACTTTCTTCAAGAATCTTCGCAAGCAGTATTACAGGTAGTGGATCAGCTGAAGGAGGTTTAACAACAATAGCATTACCAGCTACAAAGCTATATGCAATCTTCGATACTGTGTCAAACAGCGGATAGTTAAATGGTATAATTGCTAGAACAACGCCAACAGGCTCTCTTCTAACAATAGCCTCAGTCTCTATAGTTGTCTGATCCCAGTCACCAGGCATATACTCTCCGAAGACCTTTCTCGCATCTAGATCAGCAGACATAAGCCTATCGATACTGGCATTTACCTCGCCAAGAGCTTGGGAGCGTGTCTTGCCAGCATTCAGAACAAGAACCTCTGCAAAATCTTCTTTCAGCTCCTCAAGTTTTTTAGCAGCCCTTTTCAAAATGTCTAAACGTTTCCAGCCAGGCAAATCCCTAACAGACCATCTCCCAGAGCTGTAAACAGTAGACAGAGCTCTGTCGATGTGTTCCCAGCTGAGCTTAGACACCTTGGCTATGACTGTTAGATCTATAGGCGTTTTTACCTCTAGGTAATCCCCACTATCAATCCATTCACCAGCTAGATATGTCTTGTAGTAGACCATCCCATCTCTCTCAACAAACACGTCCTTGAATAAAGATGATTTTGGCTTTGCCAAAACCATAGCCAATCACATATTTACATATTCTCATAGATAATTTTATTTTTTGCCACTATGACAAATATATTATGATGCTTGAATGTCGATGAAATGTCACAGCCATCTAAATTCTTGACCGAACTATTTATTGCTTGGTTATGGGCCAACAACCCTCTTTGTAATGTTCGACAAGAGATCGTTGAAATAGTTGGACGCTCTATTTATTAGCATGGGAAGCGCTGTTGCAAGAACAATACTTGATAGGAACATTGCTATAGCAGCTACGGCGGCAATGAACTCACTTTCTGTTGTTAAAACCACTGTAGTTCCAATCAACAGTATTATCAGAGAAAAGACCGTTATTACCACAAGAGCAACTGTGTTTTGCAACACATCTGCAACTAGGGTTGCTGGACCCACAAAAATGTAGAGAATCACAGCTACAGCAATAGCTATAGCAATAGATGTTATTGCCAGTCTATACTTCGGCATTATATTTCAATCCAGAGACAGTAGAAATATCTTGCAAAATAAATTAAATATTTTCATAATAGTTAGCAACCATGTATTCGCGTCCAAAGTGTTCTTGAAATCTCTGCTATAAAGTAAATCAGGATATAGATCCTTCTTGATGACAAGTTTTAATTTGTTTGTCGCAAGCATTGAATAAGAAATCGAATTTGTTTGAACACAATGTTTCAATATGTGATGAGCTCTTCGGTCGCTATCCTTGGTTAAGCTTTTTTAGCTGTGTGTCAATTAGTTTGTAGTGTATGTTATGAGAAGCTCTATAGCATTTGTTATGATGTTGCTGATTGCTATAGATATGTTGATTACTGTACCTGCTAAAAGCCAAACCAGTTCCTCGGAAACGACAACAGCGTTATTCTATGGATCTGGAAAACCTCTTTTAAGATCTGTTCTAAGGGATTTGGTATCGTCAATAGCTAGAGGCGTTGAATCGTCTGTGTATCTGGTTGGTGGTATACCCAATTTTGTTGTCTATAAGGTCAACGATACCTCAACTTACTTAGGAATTGACATTGTATTTAATAATGCTAGCCTTAGCGAGTTGAACCCCAAATTTTTTAGCATTGAAATTGGAGGGTTCTATACAAAGACTGTGTATACCATTAATAACTCGGAGATAAGGCTGTACACGGCTCCACTCTATAACACATCATCTTTTTATATCTCAATTTGTTCTACATCGCCAAACCTTTTCAACACAATAACAATAGATTTAAAGCTTTATGAAAATTACTCGGTTCTCTACACAAGCAATAGAAAAATTGTTGCAGATGTTAATGGAATTATATTTGAGGTTTATACACTAGCGGAGAAAGCGGGTATTGGAACAGTGAACAGGTCTATAATCATCTCTGCGACTATCCCATCAGGACAGTGCGTAAACACTCTAATAGGTTTCGGCAACATCCTTGATGAAGTGGCTAACAATGTTGTGAAATATCTTGACTATACGAAAAACGCTTTCTCGGATGTTGTATCGCATTTTCCGGTTCCGCAAATGAGCAACCTTGAGTTGAAGAATCTCTACGTTTTATCCATCTACAACACAGTAAACATGATGACACATGGTGGTATAGAAGACAATTTGATTAATGTGTTGCCGGAGGAGGCCTCATCCTATGTATATCTATCGAAATTGTCTAACATAAGAACCGATGCTTCGTGGTTTGCAAAGAAATTCTATTCCAACCACAGCTTCTATATTGCCTTAGCCAGCTATATCTATTACTATCCAGAGAGCCTAAGAACAATGCCTAAAGAGCTTATAGAGGAGCTTATAGACTCTTTAACAAGACTTGTAGATGCATCGAATAGAAGTTCTGATTTGGCGAAGATATATAGTGCAGCCGAAATGGTTTACATGGCCGCTCAATACGTTGGAGATGGTTACACAGCCACTCGTGTAGAGGCTATAAGAAATGCTGTTGTAGATAAGCTGAAAAGTCTTTTTCTAGGCTATGCCTATGCCCCCTCAGCCGACTACAGGACTATCTCCCTTGACAACGTTATTGAAGAGGCTTCAATAGCTATCTATAGTGTTCCAAACTCTGATAAGCACATGGAATACCTGGCCAGCTTTATCTCGTCAACCAACATATCGTCAATGCCCATAGAGAGGAGATTTATTGTAGATGCACTAGAGGCTTTTTCAAGGTATGGTCATCTGGATCTCGTTCTAAGAATGATGCCTATCTACTACATGTATGTGCTATACCGTGGAATGCCATGCATAGACTTCTATAGGGTTGTGCTCAGAGGCTTTCTAGGAATACAGCCAGTTTTAGACACAATTACCTTCTCTCCCAATGTTCCAATGGCAATGACAAATACATCACTTGAAGCATACTTGTGTGGAAAGCCAATCTTTTTGCAATATCTTAACTGGGGGAGCAAACCCACTCAAATCTATCTAGACACCTTCTACTACCCTGAAACCGCCATACCATGCAATATTATCAACGGTTATAAAAGAGTTCTTATAGTTCTTGAAAAAATGTTTTTGGCACCTATATACATAAAACTGTTTATTGGGGGCATACCTGCGAAAAATAGTTTCCTAGAGCTCTACACAGAAAGTGGATATTCGGCATTTGGCTATACAAACGATAGTGGCACAGCTGTTTTCAATATTCCATGCAACGAAAAGTGGGTTACAATAAAACTGAATAACACTATGATATCGATAGATACAAGCAATTGGAATTGCAAAGAATTGGTGTTATCTGTCAATATTCCTATGGCATCTGCGCATAAGGAAGAGGAGATAGACATTGTTAACAGGACAATAGGTGGGGTGTTAAACAATGTTAACTCCATGATGATAGAGATTAACAGAACAAAGAATATTTTATCCCAGTTAACAATGCAGATCGAGAGCAACCTAAGCAGAATCAGCAAAGATGTTCAAACAATGCAAAAAGACCTTGACTTGCTGCATCAGAAGCAAAACATTTTAAATACGCTATTGTATATATCGTTAATTGTGGCGACATTCTCTCTCGCATTATCAATACTTTCATTGGCGAAGAGGAAATGAGAACACATATGAAGAATGCGACGTTTTCGATATGTTTACTAGTTTTATTGGTCTTTACAACACAAAGCTTCGTTAATGCAAATCTCCAAGGGTTAGGCAATGTGAATAGATATAGCTATGTTGTTTCAAACTGGTTTAACTGGATTGTTAAAGTCGATTTAGATGTTCCAGCAATTTTAGAGGTGGGCTCTATAGCAACTATAAATGCCTCTGTTACTGTTGTTGAGAAGGGTTTGGGAGAATTTCTGTCAATAACTGTTATCAGCATTATATTGGGCAAGATGTCAACGTCAGATTATGTTGGTATGCTAAGTAGGGCTGGGGAAAAAGCCTCTATATCTCTAAACATACCAATTGTTATTGACATATCCTTGAAACCTGGTGCCACAATTCCTTCTGCTCTTCAACTCGTTATGCAAGGATATATAGAGTTTGATAATGGGTCTAGAAGACAAGTGTCGTTTTCTCAAAACATTCCAGTAATGTTATTTGTTCCTCCATCCCCAGTCATAGCATTTGTGAATAGTATAAATATTGATAGTGGTGTTATTGTGCAGGTCACTATAAACAACTTTGATATTCAACCTATTTACAAGGTGTATGCAACTGTGTTCTCCAATTCCTCTATCCTTAAAACACAGTACAGCGACTCCATACCTGGAAACAGTAGTGTAACATTCTCTTTTCCAGCATATCTCGACCCAGGCATACACACAGTATATGTTAACGTGAGTTATATAACGTCGTATGGCATGTCAAGAAGTTTTGTAGTTGCAACAAGAATTGTCATACCGTTGAAGCCTAGAATATCGATACAGGCAAACGCAACAAATATAGTATATGGGCAAAGCATACTGATTAACGGGTGCATTGATCCCAAGGCAAGACTTGGAATTGTTTTAGAGTATAGTTTAAATGGTTTCGAATGGAACAACATCTCATCTGTTGAAAGCAATGAAAATGGCTGTTTTTACTATACATGGAAGCCAGACAGAGCTTTGGGCACAGCCTATGTTAGGGCAAGATCCATTCCTACAGAGCTCTATAAAGAGGCTATAAGCAATGTTATTGCCGTTAGCATTTCAAAGATTGTGCCTATCATCAAATTATCGACGAATAGCACAACCCTCTATGTTGGAGACCCCTATCCAACAATGCTAGTAACAGTTAACCCTCCAACGCCAATACCAATTACAATCATGTATAGAGAGCCTGGATCCACCACATGGGCTGTCTACACCTCTGCAAAAACAGATGAGAGGGGGAGAGCAGTTATACCACCTCTGCAATTTTTCTCAAAGCCAGGGACATACACATTCAAAGCCCTAGCCTCAGAGACAAACACAACGGCTTCGGCTGAAAGCAGTGAAATAAATGTGGTTGTTAGACAAATACAGCAGACGAACACAGTCCAAAACCAGATCTCGCAACAATCTCAACAAAACCCATGGCTGCTAAGCAAGGAAAACGCTGTGAGAATAGGAATAGTGTTGGCCTTGAGCATTGCAATAGCGCTTCTGCTTCTTGCCACTGGAAGAAGGAAGCTGTCTAGCTAAACAACAGTCAATTTCTTTATTGGCTACACATATTATATATGCTTTTAAATAGTTAGTTGTAAAGGGGTGTATGAAGACCTCAAACATGTTAAACAATTCTAGAGGGTTTGATTGTGACAGACAATGATTTCACCTTTGGCATCAGCACACTTGACAAACTTCTCAAACCTGTACTAGAGCCTCCATCTACCATTGTTATAGCTGGCCACCCAGGATCTGGAAAAACAACATTTGCCTCAACAATATGCTATGCAAACGCATTGAATAGCAAGAAATGTTTGTTTGTATCCCAGCAAGAGGATAAGCAGAAGCTGTATAGAAATATGAAGAGACTTGGAATGGATTTCTACGCCCTTGAATCCAAAGGGCTTGTAAAACACCTTAGCTTCCCCATATCCTCAGCAGTTGAGGAGATAATCAATGAGATAAGCTCTCTTGTTGCATCACAAGACTTCAGAGTTGTTGTCATAGACTCTGTCAACCCTCTTCTAAATGCTGTTGAAGGCGACCATGCTAAGAGAGCGTGGCTGCAAAACTACTTCTACAACCTACCCAAAACTATAAATGGCGTCTGCATTCTTGTGGCTGAGCTCCCGTTTGGCAGTAAATCTATTGATCTTGGCTCTATAGAGTTTGTAGCTGATGCGGTACTGATTTTAAAGCATGGAATAAAGAGCAATCTGCTTGTTAGAAAACTCGAAATTAGGAAGTCTCGTAGCTCTCCAATATCTGTAGCAGAAATACCGTTCTCAATAGTCGAGGGTAGGGGCATCGAGCTCTATGCACCTCCAATACTCGAGGAAGTAGCTAGAGAGGGTCCGGAGGTTGATGTTTTTTGCACTAAGCTGAGGAACATTATAAAGCACCTGCACAAAGGTATGACAGTATATATCTCCTACCCACCAGATGCAAGACCCCTAATATACATACCGATGTTCATAGGTATAGCGGTTCTAAATGATCTAAAGATTCATATTCTCTCATACCTCTATCCACCAGATGTGATAAAAGATCTAATACGCAAGAGCTTTTCGCAGACTGGTATAAGTAGAGAGGTTGTTGATAAGATTATCCAGGACTACATCAAAATAAGAAGCATAAATCCGTTTACCTACAGTACTGATGAGCTTGCAATTAGAGAGCTACTGATGATACCGAACGATGCAGACATAGTTGCTTTTCACGGCATTGAAATATTTGCTACAAGAAATAGAGAAGAGTATATCAGAAGTTTGTATAACGAGCTCAACTACTTGAGGAATATGGGTAAGCTCATTATTAGAATAGGGTCTATAGCAAATAAAGAGATATACGATATAAACTCTATGCTTTCAGATGTTGTTATTAGACATGATGTGGAGCAGATTGATGGTGAATATAGATATAAGATGTATGTATGGAGGAGGGGTGAGGAGCCCCACATCATAAAGCAAGAAGAGCTTGATAGCTGTCTTGAAGAGCTTGTTGATTTAATCAAGAGAAAGTTGATAGGGGGTTAGCAGTCAACTCTTTTTTGTAGATTTGGAGTAGCCCTCAGAAGCCAATTTAAAGTAATGCTCTTGCAACACACTATACTGTGTGTACCATGTCTGAGCATATCTGCGAAGAGTTTTTTGCTGCCATAAACAGGGTTGTCCCTGGCTACGGAAACTTTCTTAGACTATACATTTTCAGTTCCAGAGGCTCGAGTGCTGTGTGCAAGGATTTGTGCCATATTCTAGAGGCTGTAAAGGTTTTGTCGAGTGCTGAGACTGTAAACTGTATTGTGAAAGCTGTTTGCGTCTATGACAATAGTCTTTGTAGAGAGTTTAGGAAGTGCTTAGATGATTTATCGCCATGAGGAAGTTTTATGGTGTTATTTGTGGCAGCTGTATCATTTGGTATAGCATTTGCGAAAACATAGATGATATAACCATTGTCGCCCCACTTAGTATGAGCAGAATTGATGCGTGGAGCCATGCTGCTCCTGTGTATCCCCCTCTGGCAAACTGTAGGGCAAATGCGTTGAGTATTGTTATTGTGAATACAAGCCCTATTTTAATTGCTGTGATTATTGCAGGCTCTATGTATGTAAATGGAATTATCTGAACACTTCCTCCAGCTACAGCAAATACTTGTTGTAGTATTAGAGTTAGCGTGAAGACAAACTCTGCTAGAGCTACTATAAGTATTGTCAGTATGTATACAACCCCCTGGAATGCTCTTGCAACCTGCTCTCTCTGCTTCCTCAGATTCAGTATCCTCTGAATTGTTGTGCTAAGGGCCTCGCCAACCTTTACAGGGTCTCCACCAGCCTCTATAGCATCGTAGAATATGTCTATACCTCTTCTAACAGTCTCGCTACCTGTTTCACCAACGAAGTATAGAAAAGCCACCCTAGTGTCTATGCCATTTCTAAGCCTAGCATACAATTTTCTTAGATGCCTTGTCAAAAGACCTAGATCAGAGGCTAGAATGCTTCTAACGCTTTGGGCATAGTTCCTCAGGGTGCTGTATGTAAGCCCCAAACTTCTTATGAATACTGTGAAGAAGCTCTCAATATTTTTAACCTTGTTCTCTATCCTCCTCCCAATCAAACCTGGTATAAGTAGGAATAGCCCGTATGCCACAAGAAAATATGCTGGTTGCCCAAATCTAACAAGAGTGTAGAACCCTACCAGACTTGCAGCGGCTATTGATGTTGCCAAGGAGTATATGTACAACCTTATCTCAGGCATGTTAATCTTTAGATCGTGAACTATCGCTTGTCTAGGGAGAGACCTTCTTATCAGAACCACTAAAGCGGCTAATGCCACCATGGTTCCTATAAAAGATGTTATCACCATGTTTATTCCTCCGAAGAAGAAGGATAGCAAGACCATGTTAATCACTATGAATATGGCTGAGCTTATAGATGCTGTGTATATTCCTAGAAGAAGCTTTAGAGCCTCTAAAACCCTTGCATAGTCAGCCTCATAGCTAACAAGCATAGTGTTGTGCTCTATGTGGAGAAAAGTCTCCAGATCCTCGCCAACATTTATAGCCTCAGCTAATCTATTGAGAAAATCTGCGAAAAGAACATTCTCAACCTCTTTGGCCTGTAGCTTCGTTGCTATGACAAACCCATAGCCCCACCTCCTGCCAAGACTTGCAATTCTATTCAAAACCTGTGTGTATTTACCATATCCCTTGCCAGACACACTCCCAAGACTGAATATCCTTTCATGTGGAGGTTTTCCAGTTGAAACAGCGTACATATGTGTTGCTAGATAAAGCATATCCTCATCTATAACAGCTGTTATGCCTCTCCTCCTGAGAAAATCTATCACAAATCCGATTACGAGTGGCAGGGGGGAGAAAGCCAATAGAACAAAGTTTAGTGGTGGCGGTAGAAAAATGGCTATTATTGCTATGGCTATCGAGCTCCACAGATATGGACTCTTTAAAATGTTTCTACGGCGTGCTATACCAAACTACCTCTCTCAAGTCTTTTAATGGCTGTGTCCAGTCCAATCTCATAGGTCTTTATAATAGCGTTCCACACATCAAAATAGTTGAAAATCTTCTTCTCGACAAGAAGTCTTAGGAAGTATGCCCTCTGTTCAATCTCATCATAGATTTTTCTCATCTGGGTTCTTGAAATGCCTCTCATGGCAGCGATTTTGTTCTCGAGCAGATAGCTAGCTCCCCTACCCCTAAATGCAAATACGTCTCTGACTGGATCCCAGACAAAGACCGGTACATAGACTATAGCATCTGCTTTTGGGTCGTAGCCTATGATTTCATTCACACTAAGAACCCTTCTAACCATTATACCCTCTCTCCAGACAGCGCTCTGGATAAGAACAAAGTTTAGGTTGTCCATAAAGCTCTTTGGAATGTTTATAGGGTCTCCAGTGAGTCTCTGAACAACCCTCTCAACACTAGCAGCGTGAAATGTGGAGAGAACGGGGTGGCCAGTCTGCATAGCCTGAAAAGCTATTGCAGCTTCAGCGCCCCTAATCTCGCCAACGATTATGTAGTTTGGTCTCTGTCTCAATGCTGCTCTTAGCAAGTCGAACATTGTTATCGATGACTCCTTCACTCCAGTGTCTCTCGTTAGCTCTCTGACCCAGTTTAGGTGGGGTAGCTGAACCTCTGCGGTATCTTCAATAGATATCACTTTATATGTTGGTGGTATGAATACTGCTATAGCATTTAACGTTGTTGTTTTTCCACTCGCTGTCTCACCACATATGAACCCACTCATATTGCTGTTTAGCAAGATCCATAGATACGCCGCTACCCTTGCGTCCATGGTGTTCCAGGCTATCAACTGTGTTATGCTGACTGGTATCTTACTAAACTTTCTTATTGTGAAGTTGGAGCCGTGGAGACTGACATCATGTCCATAGACAATGTTTATCCTTGAGCCGTCTGGCAGTGTTGCATCTACTATAGGTCTTGCATGGGATATTGGCTTCCCGATCCTCTCAGCAAGTTTTATTATGAATGTGTCCAGCTCTTCCTCAGTCTTGAACTCAATATTTGTTTCCAGTGGCCCGAATATCTTGTGGAAGACATATACGTAGCCCAGCCCCCTACAAGTTATGTCTTCAAGCCAGGGATCCTTGGTAAATGGTTCTAGGGTTCCAAGCCCAATCTTATCTCTTACCACATAGTATTTCAGGTACTCTAGATCCCCTCTGTAAACAGGTACTGTTCTAGAATCAGGCTTTATCCTCTCATAGTTAACAGGGTCATCAACAACCTTTACAATTTTTTCCAGTTTTCTTAGAAGGATATTTCTTTTCTCGTTTGGATCCTCTGACACATCTTGTTCGGTGATTGTCTCGGCAAGCTTTAGCTCGATAATTCTGAAGAGGTTGGGATGGGGTCTGGGAGGCTCTATAGCAACATATTTTCTATAGCCGCTGACCGTCCCCTTGGGGGGCATGTAAACATGTATGTATATCCCGTCGCCTATGTAATATATAATGTTGACGTTTCTAAGCTTCTTCATATCATAGCTTAGCTCGTGAGCCTCGTAGAGAATTGGCATCCCAACCTCTTTTACCACACTATTCAAGTAGTTTAGCAGATATGGGTGTTCTCTAGCATGCTTCGCTAGCTTAGGGTCTAGAACTGTTTGCAACGCCATGTCTCTACGCCTTTGCAAGTGATAGTGGGAGAACCTTTATTCCGAAGGCTGGATCAACATCAAATGCTATCAGCGAGTCTACAGGTCCTAGAGCCCCCCTAAGCTTTACCACCTCCATAGCTTTTATCATCATACCCCCTATCTCCATCGCTCTCAGCCTTATATACCCATCACAAACACTTCTAGCCCTAATCATAATTTCCTCGCTTAGAACACCAGGGTGAACAGATAGTATAACCAGCTTATCTTGTGAAACAACATTTTTTGCTATAGTCAAAAAGTCTAGAACTGTACTTGTACTTGCATATACTGCTAGAACAGAGAAGGAGTCTACTATAAACAGATCCCAATCGCTCATAGTCTTGACCATGAAGTTCCCCACTATCTGAAGAAGAAGCTTTGCAATGTTTTTAGCCCATCTAGCCCCCTCCATATGCACAGGAAATATCTTTAGAAACCCCTTCAGAAAGTAGTTTGTCATATCAAAGCTCACCCTCTTTGCCTGAAGCAGAAGCTCTCTAACTGTAGACTCGGTTGTTATGTAGTAAACCCTTAAACCGCTCTTCAAAGCCCCGTATGCTATCTGCTGAACAACGACACTTTTACCCGTGCCATGATCCCCTTCAACCAGCAGAAGAGATGGCACCGGTATTCCACCTCCAAGCCTGGAGTCCAGCTCCTCACTACCGGTTGTAACAACATCTCTTCTAGCCAAGCACCATCACCCACTACTTAATGGAATAATAACCCTCTCCGCCCTTGAACACCCTGTAAAAACAGCTAGATAGCTGTAGTCTGCAGAGGTCAGCTGTATTGGTGGAAAAGCCTTTGCATAGAGCGTTTCGCCAGGTCTAAAAGGTCTTTTACTATAGGCCTCAAATGTTTTTGAGCCGACAGCAATGCTCTCAGCAACCCAGCAGCCAGGGGCTGGAGAGCCGCAGTATCTAAGCGAGTATGTATACTGGCTACTATTCGCATATAGAACTAGGGCCATGCCTAGATCATCTAGACTAGCCACTGTGCTGGGACCATCATTCTCAATAACAATTTCAATCGTATTATTGGGATATAGGGTTGAATTCACCAGCCTTATATATCCGCATTCCGTATGTTGGTTGCCTCTAGGTGTTGTATATACCTGGAGTATAGCATTGACAGTAACATATGTTGTGTATATGGCTAGAGCAACTATTGTGAACCCTATTATCGCTGCTGATATTGGCGATGATATCCCCCTGCCCATGTGGTTCACCCAGTGTATTGATATTCTGCAGAAACACCATTTGGAAGGGCGATTATTATTGTTGTTGGGATGGAGAATGATGTTGTGTTAAAAGCTTTAATAACTATTGTTTCCCCTACACCCCAAACCCCATCAGGAACAGTTTCTGTGAAATTCCATTTTCCGGGCCCCCCACCACTATTGTATGTTAGCAAAACTGTTTTGTAGGAGTCTTTCAAATATACATCTGTTTGCATCAGCTCTTGCAACGATATTGATCTTGCTCCCACGTTCTTTGCATATATGACGAAGTACCTAGTTGTAGAGGTGTTTATGGATGCCAGTACTATTGTTATTTCTGTCTGCAACCTGTCTTGAGCATTCTTAACAGTTAACCTCATTGCAGAGTCCATTACACCAAACTGTGATAGGAGGGCTGCTGACACCATGGCGGCTAGTATAACCCCTGCTGTCACAATTATTGCTGTGTTTATGCTTTCAGAAACCATCTTCTCTACCCAACCTCGCTATTCATAGTCAGTTTTAACACCTCTTCACTTGCCTCCCTATCCTCTATCCCAAAGACCTTTGCCAAGTTGTACATATGCAATATCTGCTCGTTGATCTTCAAACCAATCTTTCTAGCCTTGTACACAAACTCTATCACGCTAAGAATGATCCTCTCATCCTCTTCATCAACAGCGTTCACAGCTCTCATAAACCTTGCTATCTCCTCTATAACCTCTTTTGGAACTCTATTCAACATGTCGTCAACCCATTTAACAAGCTTTATCAGACCTGATAAACCAAGTTTTTTGTACCCCTTTAACACAACCTGTTTTGACATAGCCTCTATGTCCTCAACTGATGCTGCTCCCTGGTTTTCCCCACTCTCGCTAGACTCCTGGGGAGCGTTTTTCAACATACCTGCCAACATCTTCTCAAAATTCTCTATGATCTGGTTTGGCTTTGGGGCAGCTCCTCGAGAACTTTGTTGAGCATATGTTCTAAGAACATTGAATGGATTTGCAATCTCAGTGACAGCAGCTCTTATATCCACTAGAGCACTCTTCACTTCATCGATGCTCTTAACCATGTCCTCTCTAACCTTTTTAACCTCCTCCTCGACAGCATCTATTCTAGAGGAAAACTCCTTCAGTTTAGAATCAACAATTAGGGTCACATGCTCTGCAACAGCCTCTTTAATCCCATTGAAATCTATTTGGGGCTTCTGAGCCTCTTGAGGTGTTGGAGGCTGCTCAACTAAACTCTCCACAGCCACAGCCTCTTCAACGCTTTCAACCGTTTTCCTGCGTCTCATAAATGGGTGGACAAATACCCTACAGAAAATGCAGTTGCACGG
Organism: Ignisphaera sp.; assembly: GCA_038735125.1. Taxonomy (NCBI): domain Archaea; kingdom Thermoproteati; phylum Thermoproteota; class Thermoprotei; order Desulfurococcales; family Desulfurococcaceae; genus Ignisphaera; species Ignisphaera sp. The sequence continues at coordinate 1,530 of JAVYNU010000002.1, read as the reverse complement.
CCATTCACCAGCTCTCTTCTCCCTGTTCTCAGCCATTGGTTTGTCCCCCTGCTAGATAGCTTTATAGCCTATGTACATCAATGTTGTTGCAAATGCCACGCTACCAAATAAAGCAAGTGATAATGATGTTCTGATAGCCAGTGCTATTATGGCGATTGCCAGGGTTGCTGCGAGCATTGCTATCGACATCCTCTTCAGCACTATCCTTGGGTGCGCCGATCCGAAAATTTTTGTAACTATTCTGCTGGCCAAGCTCTTCTTGTATTTGAGGTAGTATGGCTGTTTATAGAATATTGTTAGCCCCTCCTCCGTAATCTTGTACACTACAACAGATGTTTTTATGTTTATACCAAGGGGCTTGAGTATCTTGGCTAGCTTTTCCAACATCTTAGAGTTTCTCTCAACTCTCTTAAATATTCTTACACCATTTCTCTTGTCGCTAAACATCTCTATGTATGTCTTGGCCCTGTCTATGCTAAGCTTCATAGCATCTGCTATATCAGCAAGAGGTAGCTCACCATTTTTGCTGGTTGCAACAGCTATTAGAGCATCCATCAAATGCGTGTATTTGGTCATTGCAGATGCTATGTCTAGTATCATCTCCCTTCTCTCCTCTCTAGAAATCCTATGTCTCCAGCCATCGCCAACAACATTTTGGAGCCTTCTATAGAAATCCAATCCAGTGTCAGAAAGCTTGTATAGGTCCAGCCCACCATCAGACTCCTTGACAATTAGCCCCTTCGAAACAAGCTTTCTAATAGCGTCAAGAACAGACTTCTGCCTCTCGCCAAGAACAGACGCTATGTCCCTGCTGGTCATGGAACCCTTTATACCGAGGCATAGAACAATTCTTAGCTGTAGAAACCCCCTAGCAAAGTCTATGACAGAGTCGAGCTCCCTCAAAACTTGTAGCCTAGAGTCTAAGCCTAGCAGACCACTACCGCCAACCTGGTTGGGAACGCTGTCAAAGCTATCCATCCCTATCACCACCCCTAACAAACTCTATAAAAACGTCGATGAAGCTGGGAGAGGATATGTTGACACCAGACAGTCTATAGCCCTTGAAAACCCTTGCCAAAGCACCAACAGCCCTACCAATCTCACCCACCGAGACAGAGCCCAAGAAAGTAACCCTAACAACTACCCTATTACCAGCACACTCAACATCTACATCAACCACACCACTAGCATCCCTAATAACAGCAAGCTCTTTGGCTAAACCCATTTTCACTCCCACCAGAAAATATGTGGCAGTAGACAAAGAAACAGAAACCGCCGGGAAGAAGAGACCCAAAAGAGGCTATTTATAGAAACCCGCAGTAGTAGCAGTAGCAAACACCTTGAACAAGCCAGGGGACTACACATTAACGTGCTGGCGCCTCCACATTCGATTGCTTGATCTGCCTACCCTCCTAGGCGTGTGGTCGCCTCTATGCACTAATCTTGAATATTCTTGAGGAGTGCCAAATTTCTTGGGACAGGTGAATGGGATGAAGATGAGAACGAGACTGTTGAGGGGTATTGTGGGTA